>NZ_JAWRVK010000006.1:0-169939 GCF_036663575.1 Halalkalibacter flavus | reverse complement strand
TATACTATATTCACCTGAATAATCGGATTAATAGCTACAAAAAAAGGCTATTGATAAGACTTTCTCAACAGCCTGAGAAGATGATGTCTGTACAGTACAGACATCATCTTCTTTAAATTTTATTGAAATCTACGGTAATAGTTGGTTTTATTTTTTTTCAATTCACAAGGCTGTATAATACCTTAATCTTTAAGACTTAAAAATTGTTTTTTGGGGTTTCATTCCCCTATCAATCTAACTCTTTTTTTAAAATTTCATATAAAAACACCCTATAGAAAAATCACTCTTCAAAGTGACTAATCTATAGGGGGCTCATTCAACTGATCTCTTTAGCTTCTTCTCTATCCCAAAAATTTCGAGTATTTTAACTGCTTCAGAAGCCATTTTATCAATTCAACTAAGTTATTTATCGCATAACTTCAAAGCGCAATCCAGATCATAAATGATATCTTCTACATTTTCAAGTCCAACTGATAAACGCAGCATATCTCGCGTTACACCGGCTTGAGCTTGCTCTTCTGCCGTTAATTTCCCATGCGTAGTTGTAGCAGGATGAATGATCAGTGATTTCACATCACCTACATTTGCCTCATGAGAACAGAGTTTAACATTATTGATCACTTTCTTTACACTCTCTTGACCGCCTTTCACGCCAAATGCTAAAATAGCTCCTTGCCCCTTAGAAAGGTATTTTTTGGCTAGTTCATAATAAGAATTATCCTCCAAACCAGGGTAATTAACCCAGTCTACTTGAGGATGGTCATTCAAAAATTGCGCAACTTGTAACGTATTTTCACTCTGCCTTTGCATACGTAGAGAAAGCGTTTCTAATCCTTGGATAAATAAAAAAGCGTTGAAAGGTGAGAGGGTTGCTCCTAAGTTGCTTAGAAGTTCTACTCGAGCTTTTATGATGTAAGCCATATCTCCGAAAGCATCAATAAGTGATTTGCCATCACGTTGTGGATTCGGCTCCGAAAATTCTTTAAACCTTTCATTAGTCCAATTAAATTTACCGGAATCAACAATTACTCCTCCGATCGTAGTACCGTGCCCTCCAATAAACTTAGTTGCTGAATGAACGACAATATCAGCTCCGTGTTCAATAGGTCTACACAAGTACGGTGTACAGAACGTACTGTCTACGATCAGAGGTACTCCCTCCTGATGAGCTATCGACGCAATCGCTTCAATATCAGGAACGTCCATTTTGGGATTACCGAGCATTTCTACAAAAACAGCTTTCGTTTTATCGTTTATGGCTTCACGGAAAGAATTTAAATCATCCGTCTTTGCCCAGCTAACGTTTATCCCGAACCTGGGGAATATATGAGAGAACAAGGTATAGGTTCCTCCATATAAAGATGATGATACGACAATATGATCACCAGAAGAAGCGATATTCAAAATTGAATAGGTAGTTGCTGCCTGACCAGAGGAAAGTGCTAAAGCACCCACTCCTCCCTCCAACTCGGCCATTCGCTCTTCAAAAACCTTCACCGTAGGGTTCATAATTCGACTATAGATGTTGCCGGTTTCTTCTAATGCAAATACTCTTGCGGCGTGTTCCATATCTTTAAATTGGTATGCAGCCGTTTGATAAATCGGTACAATACTTGATCCCGTTGCCCGATCAGCTTCATGTCCTGCATGCAATGTCTTCGTATCAAAACCGTATTCATATTTTTCTCCCATTCACTCTTTCACCTCTCCAAAAGCTTTCTTTGTTTTTAATATGATACATTCATTCACTCTATTCGTTTGATCCTACTGTTTTTTATAAAGTGAGCACACATTTGCAAAAGGAATACGATTTCTTCTCTGATTAGCTTTCTTTCGGTTGGGTACAAAGTTGTCCTCCAAGAACCAAATTTTCCCATTTTTATCTACCGCAAAATCCAAACCTAAATCGTTTAAATGGGGAAAACGTTTTTCAAGAACTTTAGCAATTTGAATATTTAAACGTTTAATTTTCTTTTTGGTTTGCGGATTGATTAGTTTGCTTAATTTATAAAAGGATTTTCCACCTTGATCTATGTTCGTTACATCCCATCCTCTTGTAGCAATTCTTGCCATTACCCCTGTTACTTGCCATCGATCAAGTTTGTTTTTTTGAGGAGAAGCCCGAAAATCAAACTTGTTGCCTTTATATGTTTTTAAAGGAATACCTTGTTGAACAATAAATTTAGATGGAGATGGAAATTTCCGTTTATAAAAGTCTCTTAATTGGTTATTGGAGATTTTTCCTTCTTTTTTTGTTCGCTTGTAAACATAAACAATCTGATATCCATTTCCCTCTTTTCGGATAATAGATATTTTATTTCCTTGACCTCCTCTTTTTGGTTTAATAAAAACCTCGGGGTATTTATTTAACATGTTAGAAAGGTTTTCATACGATAATGTTGTCGTTTCCGGTAAATGCGGTCTAATATGGCTAAATGTTGATAAATATTTATAACTTTTATATTTGTCTCTGTGCTCACGCTTGGAACAGGCATTGAAAATAATAAAACCGTCTTCCTTTAACCGTTTCACTTTCTCAATCGCCTTTTTATTGGTTAAATAGGCTTTAACTTTATATAAATTTATTTTTGGGAGAGGCGCTTGTTTTTTGACTAATTTGTGATGTTTGTATGAATAGACAAAACCATTAACCTGTTTACTTTTAACAGAAATATCCTTTAAAGAATAAAAACAAAGATCCACTTGATGTTTACGAGCTTGCTTAGTGTAAAACTGAATATATGGATCCCAGTTACCTTCGTCTTTAACTGAAACGCGCTTTGTAATACTTGTAGAAAGTATAATGCCGATCATGTACTTACCCACCTTTCATTCGGTAGTCCCCTTTAGACTTCTTTTTAATTTATTCTAAAATAGACAGAATTGTACCTTATATCCTCCTAGTTAAACTGATATTTTTTTATTATTTTTCAAAGACTTGTTAGATGATGTCACCTCCATATTCCAACGGATTAGAAGGTTTTGCTAATTTTGTATTGTAATCAACGTATAAAAACAACCTCTTCGCCGTCTTCAAAATATTTTACGAATATGACTAGTGGAATGTATACATATCTGTCTAAATAAATAAACATATATATAAATAAAAAGGGCTAGTAACTATAACGGATAGAAAAAAGGTTAATAAACGTGCCTATATAAGATTTATAAAGGGATAGGCAATAGCTCCTCACTTACACTACTGCCCATTTGATTGAGAGATACCAAATAATGATATCTCTACTACCCAACAGCCTACACATTCCCCACTGGCTTACATAACATATGAGCAAGAACATGTGTTAAGCGCGTAACAGCTCCTTATATAAAAATTATGGAAGAATACATCTGATCGGTGTTTTCACCTGATCTGGGGGTCTTACTATCTATTAATATTGGTTATTAAACGTTATTAGAAAGAGGGATAAAATACATGAGTACATTGTCTTCAACCACCAACAAAAACAAGGAAACAACAGTTGGAGTTTTGATCACCCGTAGGACACTACGGCGATTACAAAAACAAAAACCATCGTTAAACATTATTAAACTCCAGGAAGCCAATGAAAAAGCCAAAACGAAATTATATATGTTCACCCTTAAGGAAATTGATTTTAATCGCGATATCATTTACGGCATATATTTTAATCCATCCACAAACCGATGGGAAAAAGGCAAATTTTCACTTCCCGATGTATTTTACCGTCGAAGTGGAAGTCTAAATCAAACTATTCAAAGGAAATTACAAAAAAAAGGAGTGAAATTTTTAAATAGTCCTAAAGGATTTAATAATTGGGAGGTCTCTCTACTTCTCCTACAGAATAAAGACCTATGTTCACATGTTCCGTTAACCCGAAAGTGCCAAAGCTTTAAAGATTTGACCAAAATGTTTAAACGCACAAATACTGTTTACTTAAAATCTTATATTGGTGGACGTGGCAAGAAGGTTATGCGTATTATTAAGCAACCGAACAAAGCGTATCACTGCAGCTATTTCAACAAGCACTTGATTGAACATCGCGTAAATACCTTTGAAGCATTTCAGAAAACCATTCGTTCTTTTTATAAGAAGGAATTCATCATGCAAGAAGGGATTGATCTGTTGACAGTTGATGGATATTTGGTGGATATGAGAGCAGAAGTTCAACGCAACGGTAATGGTAATGTAGAAGTCACAGCCATTGCTGTTCGCCGTGGAAAAAAGAACTCCCCTATCACGACACATTCAGAAAGTTATACTTTTGACTCATTTTATAAGAACGTTCTTAAGTATTCAGACCAACAAGTAAGTACCTTTAAGGAAGAAGTAACGCAATTTCTTAAGAAGGTGTATGAGCAAGTTGAAGAAGGATATGGTCGATGCGGAGAAATGGGTATTGATTTTGCCCTCGATAAAAACAATAAGTTATGGTTAATTGAATGTAATTCACGAAGCGCAAAAGTCTCTCTTCACAAAGCGTTTGATCAACAAACAGTCAATCAATCTTTTTTAAATTTACTTGAGTATGCCAAATATATTGCAAAAGAAAAGAGCGAGCGGAAATACGCAAGTCATTATCAATAATCAAGCCAACAAAAAGTAGTTGGTTTACGTTACTATCTTAAGATTCACCCTCGTTACACCCTTAATCTTCAAAAAGGCAAAAATAAAGTCCGCATGAACAATTTTTTTGACATGGATATTCCATTTTAAATTCACCAAAAAGAACGTGTTATCATGCGGACAGAAAAAATAAAAATCCTAAAAATGCTTATGGATAATTAAGTCGATAATTGTGATGTAATGAAAATTAACACTTAGATATAAAGAAACTGTGAATAAAACGATTTTCTAAAAGCCTTATTTTATAGGGCTTTTTTCATTTAATGAAAAATGGATAATATACCCCATTTCCCCAAAACACTTACCAATGTTGAAGGTTAATTTCTTATTCAAACGTCCAAAACCAAGGCTTCTAAGCGATTAACTAGTTTAGATGATATAAATCCATCACTCTATTAAAAAAATGGCGACAAGCCAAATTGAAGCGAATTTAGCTAAAATAAATACGTCCGTGGCTAAATCCCTCTTTCCTGACAAAAAAAGACCCCCAGGCATAGAGCCTTGAGAGCTTTGAAACGTTGATATATTAATGTTTTGAGAACTGAGGTGCACGACGGCTGCTTTAAGACCGTATTTCTTACGTTCTTTTATCTATATATTAAATATGAAGAAATTAGGAAACAAATGATTTACTTAAAGCCTGAATAATTGGACTTTTTATAATAAAAAATTGTGAAAGTACCCTTATATATTTCGTGGTGAGATGTGGTCACGAAATATTGATTACTTTACCTGTTCTTGAAATACTTCTTTTAGCACTTCGGTTGCACTTTCTTCGGTTGGATCGTTTGTTCCAAGTTCACCACTAATATAGCGGGCATACTCTAATGGGTTCGTAAACACTGTCTTAACCGTTTCTTCACTATGAGACTTATATAATGAATCGTTGCCTGGTTTTGCATTACACTCGATGAACCATATACGTCCTTCTATATCTATAGCAAAGTCAATGCCTAGTTCACCAAAAATACCGTAGGCATTCTCGATAAAATCAAAGCTTTCAAGCAAAAAATCTTCTACTTTAATTTGTAGAAATGTTATTTCTTCTTTTGAATAATGCATATATTGTTCAAAAAATTCATCGAAGCAGAAAACCCTCGCTCCTGTTCTAGTACTTGTAATTGGATAGTCTGGACAACCTAAGCGGACTGGATAGGCAACAATTTCTACCTCTCCTTGACCATTTCGCTGTATCGTTGCTCTCATATCGATATTACTTCGACTTACCTTTAACCCATTAATTGCACTTTGTATTATGACTTCTCCTTTTTGAAGAAATGGTTTAAGCCTTCTCAATAGTTCACTAAAGCTACTAACCGTTTTTTGAACTAATTTTTCTTTAGCTATGCTGTATTTATAAATACCATTTTCTTCTTTAGTTATTTTTACGATGGACTTCCCATTGTTGCTGTCACACTTTTTTAAATACAAATGCTTAGCCTGTTGAAACATTGCCATTATATCGTCCTCGGACTGATATAATCTTGTTATTGGTAAATACTCGCGCATCTTCTTTTGTTTATATAACTTTTCATGCATATCCCACTTATTAAACGTATAAAAAGGATTGATTTTTTTTAACCCAGTTATCTCGAGTTGTTCACGTATATAGTCTGAAACGATCTTTTGATGGCCTAATACAGCGCCACCTCGGTCATATAACACATCCGGAAATGAAAAATCGTTCTGTTCCCAGATGCCTGTTTCTTGATTAAAATACGTTCCATTTATGCTACGATTGATCAAATCAACATCTTTAATCGAGAAAAAAAACAAATTTAGTTTTGTTTTTTCATTATTCGCTTGCATAAGTTCTAAATGTCTAAATACTGGTTTTTGATTTAACATTTTCTTGATGTTGCCTATACTGATAAAGGTGGCTACAGTTAATTCGTCCTTTCTAAACAATTTAAATTTATTCGTCATTTTTTGAACCGGAGAATTTAAAATTCGTGTAGGTTCACTATTTATCTTATTTTTTTCTTGTTGAGAAGAGCTCTTCTTCTTTTTATCACGTTTTCGAGCTAGAAATTTGGCATAGTCAAAGACATTTTTAAAACGTGGTATTGCCAAGGTATCTAACCTATTAATAAGTTGAATCCGACTATTATTTTTAAATTGTTGACGTAAAAATCTCACTAATGGTTTTTGATTTATTGAAAAAGAAGCTCCTCGATCATAGATAACATCAGGCAACGGGAACCAATGAGACGTCCTAGTTGTTCCATTTGAATCTATCAAAGATCCTTTAATCTTTTTATCAATCCAATTAATGTCGTAAATCGAGAAAAAAAATGTTAAACAATTTGAACCTTCTCCGTCACGAACATAATGAACGCCATAATTACGTTTTTTTGCTGCTACAAAGTTTCTTAAATAACAAGTATTTACAAAAATCCCTACAACTGGTCCAACACAAACAGCTTCTTCTTCTCGCCAAATATTAATCCTTTTATCTTCTAACAAGCATAACTGATCAAAGATCCCTTTAGGTACGTACATATTCTCAGTTCTTTCATCATGTTCTTCAAAGAGCACCACAGAATTTAATTGACCTACTAAAAATTGGTATAGAACTTCTTTATTTAGGTTCAAATCTTTAAAAATTTTTTTCGGTAAGAGTACTTTGTTTTCTTCAGTATTTTTCAATACCTTAATTCTAATTACCATTTACTCACTTCCTCAAACTTATAAAATATCCAGTAAATTCATTCGTTTAATTCATGGCAATCTTGTTTAAAAAGCTAATAATATCCTCTATCACTTGTCGGTACATCTCAGTATCATTAATCCACAATGGACAGTGTAGGTGTTGAGATACATTTGCTTCAAAAATCCATACCTTACCTAACTCATCTATTCCGAAATCAAAACCAAAATCTACATACGGTCCGTAAAGTCTGTCTAAAAATGAGGCCAGAACTTTTCCAATTTCTTTTATTTCCTCTACCTTTTTAACAATTTGTTCCTCATTATAATTAAATTGAAGCTTCAACATATCTTCTACACTTTTCCCATTCACTTCTTTATTTGAGTGTATTGTAATTCCATTAAATTCTCCTAGCCAACCCATTATTGCATCGCATTTCCAGTTATTATCTCTATCTCTTACGGCCATTACTCGATAATCTATTTTCCTGTTACCATAGCTCTTAAGCTTAATAGCTTGTTGAATAATATGGTTAGTACTATATTTTGATAGAAAACTATTCATCTCCCTATTTGAAAAATAAAATGTACTATTCTCAAGATTTTTTCGTACAGTATACTTGTTTGTTTCTTTTGTAATTAGAAATATTCCTCTTCCTAAACTTTCATCAGTTGGCTTTATAAATACTTCTCCATACGTATTTAATAACACATCCAATTTTTCCTTCGTAATAATATTAGTGGTTTCCGGTATATAAGAACTAAGATATGGATGGTCCCTTGTTAACTTATAGAACCCCCATTTATCAAAGACATATGGGTTCACAAGTTTATTACCCATTATATTTTTAAGTTTTGGTTTTGGTGTTGCTATTTTCCGATATATGACCGCAGGAAATGGTAGTAGCCTTAATTCCCACTTTGCGGAGTCCTTGTTGTAAACGTAACCCTTTATCTCTTCCTTTTTATAATTAATATTCTCTTCAGCAATAAAAAACAGCAACCCACCAGTCCGCTCAATTGCATTAACATACGGAATATATCTCTCGTCTTTTTTTTGTAATCTTCTTGCAATCTTTTTGTCCTTATAAGCGTATAATAATCCAATTATTGGACCTATAATTAACATTTTTTTTTCAATTCTATAGTCATATTGGACAGAAAGGTCTATTTTTAATTCTTTAATAATTTTTCGTGAAATTTCCAAATGATCTTGAGTACCTGTGTCGTTTATAATAATTTGAACCCTAGCTTCTCTATTGCCATATTTAAGTATGATGTTATCACCATTATAAATACTGTTTTTTTCTGCTATTGTTTTATTTATTCTTAGTTGACGAAACGGAGCATCAATCGCTTTTAACGTTATTTTTGACATCCTTTTCCTCTACCTCTCCAAACCTATTTTAATTCATAATTATTTAACTAGTTACTAGTTTAATTATTTACTATTTCTTCCTTCATAGTATAGAGTTTTTATCGAATCGATAACTTCCCGCTTCTCTGCTGCGAGCTTCATTTTTTGTTTATATATTGTAGGAATAAGATGGTCTAAAGGCTGTTCGACTTGATCAAAAAATTGGTATGCATTCAAAATTAATTGATCCCATTCCTTGTAGTAATGAAGAATATCCTCCTTATTTACTTGTGTTCTGTCCGTTCCTTCTTCAGGCAAACAAGTAAATGACTCGTCTAGATTAAGAAACCCATAATCATTAGTTAACTGTTCTCCAGGCTGTATATCTCGAACAGCTATATCAGTATCATATGGTGTACTAATGCAATTTGCATTAAAGCTATGATTAACATATCGCCCAAGATCCCAACAAAGAATATATTTGCCCTCACTATCACGATAAGAATATTTTTCTACAATTACCTTTCGTTCTAGGTCAAGAGTATTAACAAATGAATGTTCTAAAATTTGATCAAGATCATCTAAAGCCCAAGTGATCGTTCCCTTTGGAATGAACTTTGTAGCAAAAACACCGAATCCAATTTCTTCATTTACAAACCGCAGCTCCGTGTGTGGATGGATCATAGATAATTCGTCTCCTTTCTTATTTCATACCATAATATGTAATCTAACTTTTAACGTTCAAATTCATTATTAATAAGCCTAAAAAGGGCATATGACTATTTATGAAGTCATATGCCTTTTTATTATTTTTCAATGTTTGAACATTCAGCCTAACCAACTTCGAAATCAACATTCGTAAAGTCATAAGTAATTACGTATGATAAAGTTTGATTGATTTTGCCACCAATCTGCCACAATTCATCTATACTACTCCAAAACTAAATTCCTGTTACACAAGACCCGTACTGGGATCGACTAGTGATCTCCATCCTTACAAGGTACTATTTTAGTTAAATCCCTTTTTTTGAGAATTTCCGTTTTTATGTCAAATAACCAAAATAAAA
Organism: Halalkalibacter flavus; assembly: GCF_036663575.1. Lineage (NCBI taxonomy): Bacteria > Bacillati > Bacillota > Bacilli > Caryophanales > Bacillaceae > Halalkalibacter > Halalkalibacter flavus. The sequence goes on along the minus strand of NZ_JAWRVK010000006.1, from coordinate 160,263 downwards.
ACGGAAATATAAATTTAGTTTACGTTCTTTCCTCATGGTTCTATCCATTTTGCTTTCTAATTCTTATATCTTTCTAGCCGCTTTTTTGAAAGACATTATCCTGTTTATTTGGCTTTTATCTTTCAAGCTTCGAAACCCACCTAATAAAGGCCAACGATTTAATTCGAAAATATAAAGAGAACCATCCTTTTTCATCCCAATATCGACACCAAAGATCTTTTGGTTAGGAAAAAAATGTCCTAATGTTTCAGCTGCCAAATGAGCTACCTTTTTTATTTCTTTCTCATTAAAATGGATTTTCTTCCTTGCTTCTTCTACTGGCATGACGACCCCATGTCGCCGTCTGTTTGTTACCTTATACCCTTTACCTGCTTTTCTGACAATCATCCCATTTACCATCCAAGGAAGATTCCTCTCTTTTCGTTGAACGATAATTCTGAAATCAAATCGTTTCCCATTAATTCTAGCAAGATCCACTTCTTCTTGAATAATAAATTTTCTTTTGCTCGTTACTCTTTTCATATAGTTACTAACGCTTTTTCTATTTTTAAATACCTTACGTTTCTTATTAATATAGACAACGTACTTGGATCCAATTTTTTTCACAAAGTATATCTTTTGTCCTTGCTGGCCATTGTTTGGTTTAATAACAACTGACTTATATTTTCTTACCATACTTACAAAATTTTTTTCACTCCACATCATTGTGTGAGGAAGACTCGATTCAAGGTAATTATTTTGTTTCAATGCTAAGTACATTTTATATTTATTTCTTCCTCTTAACCGCACTGCCATCATTCATCCTCCTTTTTTAATAATGGAATAGAAATACTTATTAAACTTACTTCCTTCTAATAAACCTTCTAATCCTTTTTTGCTGGAGTTTAGAGAAGCCTTTTAATAACGGTCTGCGGTTGATCTCAAAAATGTGAAGAGACCCATCTTCTTTTATTCCTATATCGATACCAAAAAGACGCTGATTGTGATAATAAGGACCTAACGTTTTGGATGCCAGGATGGACACTTCCTTGATGTGCGCTAATAAATTCTTCTTTATATGGTTAGGAATATTACACATGTTCATTGCTACTTTATAGGTAAGAATAGTCCCACCTTTACTTGCATTAGTAACCATCCTCCCTTCTTTTGCTACTCTTATTTTATAAGCTGTTGCTGTCCAAGGAGAAGACAATGATTTTCTTTGAATAATGACCCGAATATCAAATGGTCTTCCGTCTATTTTCGCCATTGAAATACGTTTTTGAATAATATAGGTGGCCTGTCGTATCTTGCTTTTCATAAAGCTATATACTTCTTCTCTTTTTATAAAAAAGTATTTTCTGTCGTATATTTGAATTTCATAACCTTTTTCCTTTTCAGCAATAAAATATATATCCCTAGCTTTTAAGCCTTTATTTGGCTTCACTACGATTGATTTATATTTCGATAACATCAGATCAAAGTTTTCTTTCGACCATCTCTTTGTATCAACAAGATACTTGCTAAGTTTCTTGTTTTTTTTCATAGCAAGATACATTCTCCATTTGTCTCTACCATTTATTTTCATTCTATCCTCCCCCGTTCATGCGATTACGGTTCTCTTCTAACTAGTTTATTCTTGAAGGTGTAATTAGGAAGGGCATATGAAGGAGGGGAAGCATGTAATTTAATAAATACTAGAAGCCATTCAACCACTATAAGGTTTTTTATCAAAAGAAGGCTGCCGAAAAAGTATGAGGCCACTGAAAAAGGTAACAAACGTACCTTTTTCAGCGGCCTAAGAAACGGCTTATACTTTTGAGTTATACAATATCTTAAAAGACTTGTAGTTTTTCAGACCTTTCATTTTTTTCACTTCCACCGAGCGCACTTTCGATGATGAACTCCCTCTGTGCAATGCTTTTATGACTTGATCCACGTACTCATTTTTACCCTGTATTTCAGCTTCAACGGTTCCATCTACTACATTACGAACCCATCCTACAATATTATATTTACGGGCTATTTTTTTTGTATATTTCCGAAAGCCGACGCCTTGTACTTTTCCCTTCACTTTAATAAAATATCGTACCATTATAACCTCCTTAGAAGTATGTGATTTCACTTACCTGTGAACTTCGCTTGCTTACCTAAGCAGGTAAATAGAAAAGTACAGCATTGAAAGAACCTGGATATCTAGTGTAACGCATTTGGAACCGTGTATTTATTTAGTTGCTTTTACCCTTTTTACGTAAGCAGCACCCTGCCCTTACAATAGTTTTTTTTCTCTTTACTTTAGGTTGTGAAGTTTCATTTCTTACTTTTTCTACAGATGTTTTCTTCGCGGGTCTATTTATCACGATTGGTTTACGAGGCTTCACTTAAATTCACTCCTTTTTTGTGAAGGTAATTATTTCTGTGTAAAAATATTAAAAAAGTATACATTTAAACTGCAAAAGTATATTGCTACGATTTGTTATTGCTGAATTTGTTTATTTAGTCTATTTAGATTGATTTTTAATTTCTATACAGTTTTTTGTACGTTTGCAATTTTAATAGTAAATAGCTTTTGCTACTAGCCCTTCTTTACTAATCTTATCGTATTCAATTCATGCTCCAATTGTTTAGACTTTTCTCTTTTAAACAAGCCCTTTCGTAATTTTTCTCATGCGACTGTTTTATTCCATCTCAAATTTATTTCAAACTAAACACAGGAACAGCTCTTTTTACTTTTGGATAACTGGTCTACACCACAAAAATTAGCTGTTTTTATACAAACATTAATTCTCGGTAAAAAATGACAAAAACCGAATAGTAGACATTTTTATATGTCCATTATTCGGCTTAAGTTATTTTATAACATACATGGTACCTATTGGATCGTTTTATTTGTATGAAACCTTTATTAATATTCAGTTTTCGACTGGATAAAAGCTGCAGCTCCTGCCACTGCCAAAATTAGAAGAAATGGAAAAAAGGAAGGCAAGTAAATATATAGTAAGACGACCCCAAGCGAAGACCAAATTCCTACACACCAATAACAGCTGAGAAGCCTCCCAACCCAATTGCGAAATCCATCTCCTTTAAATTCAACACTTTCAATTAATTGTCCAGCATCATTTTCTTTATAAGATACCGTTAAAAAAGGGCTTCGAATAAAAGAAGTAATTTCATCAAAAACAATTAATCTTGTGAGTCTGTAAGAAGCGAGAACCAAAATCACCAAGTCAATCCACTCGATTGCAATCATAATATATCGTCCTTTCAACATAAATTAATCAATAGATTTAGTTTTTAAAACCTATAAGTACCTCTATAATCATGATACGACTAATGATTCAATTTAGAACCTCCCAGACTATAGGAGCTGCGTTTGCTTGTTAGCCTCACTAAGATAACACTACAAAAAGGGGCATCTCATAAGGTCTGTTTTTGACCTTACGAGATGCCCCCGATGTAATGTAGTCATTTAGGGGACCAATAAATTTGAAAATGATTTCTTCTACTTAACCAATAACCGAATAAAAAAATTAGAAAATAAATAGGAAATGAGTAAAGATTACTCCAATGAATCTCTTTATATAATCCTACAAATTCAAAAAATGGCTCAGCTAAAAAAGCTGAAACAGCTGAAAAAATGAGCCCTTTTAGATACGGTGAAGCATTCGGTTTATATTCGATCAACACTAAAATAAAAACAGGAATCAGAGTCCCATCCCAAGGTTCATACGCAGGAATCCACGGGATCATCTCATAGTAATAAATCCATAAACCTAATTGCACACCTAAAAAGTCTAGAAAAGAAGAGATCATAATAATACCAAAGCCAGCAAAAAGCATTCGATTTCTACTTTCTTTCTTGTGAAAATATGCCCACATTATCCAAGGTATGATGCTTAAAGTTACACCTAACCACCAAGGTGCAGTAAAAACTACATTGTTAACCCATTCATTTATCATTTCAGATTGTGCTTGGGCCACTAGATTATAAAGTTCATTTGTCTTTTCGATATAATTTTGATTCATGGTATTTATATATATTTCTCCTCATGATTTTCCTTTATTATTCTTCCATGAACCGATCTAGTATACAGCTTTTTTATTTTTATATCCTTTCATGATCTTTATATTTTTTAAAAGAATAATTTTGCGTTAGGGCAATCGGCTCCTCTATAAAAAAAGCAATGATGCAATAGTTGCACAGATTGCTTTTTTAGACAATTGGGAAATGGATAATCTTTTTAGCGATTATTTCTTTCATCTTCATCAAGTAACGACTCGTCTGTTTCAAAGATTGTACTTTGCTGACAAGCGATGCAGTCATTAAAGCATTGATTAAACTGTAGCGGATATAACGTTCTGCAGACATTTGTACAAAAGTTTGTGCAGCTGCCCGCCGCTTGTTCATCAGTGCCTTGATATAGTCCTGGAATAGGTAAATTATTAAACGCACCTAAAATGAGTTTCAACTTTTCTCGTTTGTCTAACATCAATTGTCACCTCCTGATTATAAAATATGTTTGTCTTATTTTATTGCCAATACATATGTCCTTAGAATCTAGTGATCAATTTAGAAGCCCAAATAAAAAGAGCCATTATCTTTTGGATGATGACTCATTCTGTAATTCTATGTTTTCTTCGTGGGTCCCTTGATTTGGTACTCAATCAAGTTATTGAGGTATAACAACGGTTTTGATACATTATTAACATTATTGATACATTTCACATCACCTTGTACAAGAGAAGTACAGGTGGTGGGGAAATCATAAGGTATGAATTGTCGGAAGTTATCTGGAAAAATATTCGCATCCAAAAAGTCAGGATATGGTTGATCGATTGGTCTTAATTCACCATCTTGTTGCGTTTTCAAATGATTAACAATTAGACTACCAATATATCTTCCTAACCGAAGTCCTTCATCATTATCTGATGGAAAGTGCACACCAGTAAATAACCTGCTTAGTGCATTATCTTCTGCTATTTTTTTCAGTTTTTCTGCTTCTTTTGGGAATAAATAACTTAGTAACACCTCTGTACAACCAGACATTGTTGCGTGACCTGACGGGTATGCAGGAAAGCGTGGTGTACATAACACAGTTTTCATCGACTGATCATATTGATTGGGCCTTGCCACATCCCATCGATATTTTAATTCCCATACGATAATCATTGTGTCATTTATAGCAGCCTGTACCGCAGCTAAAATCCGAGCGGCATTCACGGGGCTTACATTATACGTATCAATTAAACGATCAATAACTGGTGTCCATTGTTTCGTAGGGACGCCTGTTCCATAGTATACTCCGACGCTCCTATGCTCTGGAGTAAGATTCTCAAGTGTTTTTTGGACAATTGTTAACTCCTGATCGAAATCAATTAACTTAGGGTGTCTAATAGGTAACTTCAGCTTTTTCCCATTAGGATCAATGATCTTTCCTTTTTTGTTACGTTTAAAATAAAATAGAGACCATGAGCCAGCTAATGGAGTCACCGGATTAGTTGGTGATTCCGATTCCCCGGCGTAAGGAGTTTTTGACCAGCGCAAGTAATCTTTTTTCAATTCTTTTACACCTCTCTTTCTTCCTATATATTATGTATGAAAGATTAGATGTGAATGGACAGTGATATGTTATATAGTAGAAACATTAGATTTTTTTCTGCTATGTCTTAGTAAAGAGCGACTTTCAATATTAAGCAACACAAGAACTATAATTTGAAACAATTCAAAAAAGGGGTGTCTAAAAAGGTCTGTTTTTGACCTTTTAGACACCCCGAAGCAATGAGCGGAGTCGCTACATCTTTTAAAAGCCTTGAGAGGAGTGGGTTTCTCCTCTCAAGGCGCGTAGCGAACGGAGCCATTGCCTCCTCTGTTCCGGACTTTGGGACAGCCTCTTTTTTCATTCGGCTTCTTTTCTCGGTGGACGCGGTCCAAAAAATTGGTAGTAATCAACCTTTAAATTCCCGTTATAAAGTTTCCGCTTCTTTGTCGCCTTCTTCCCATAAAGTTCTTCAAATCCTTCATGAGATGTTAGCATATAGATCGACCATGTATCTAACAATTGAAAGGTTTTTCCCATGTCTTTATACATTTGCTCAACCTCTGGTCGTTCTCCAAGACGCTCACCATACGGTGGATTTCCAACAAGAATACCATACTCCCCGCGGTGCCTAAAATCTTTCACTTGCATTTGTTTAAACGTAATCAAATCACCGAATCCAGCTTCCATTGCATTGTTTGTCGCAAGTTCGACACTTCTATGATCGATGTCAGCACCTAAAATATCAAGGGGCTGATCATACTTAGCTACATCTTCCACTTCTTGACGCGCCTCGTTCCAACGATCCTTCCCAATCCAATGCCAATCTTCCGATACGAAGTCTCGATTAAAGCCAGGAGCAATGTTTTGTCCAATCATGGCTGCTTCGATCGGAATCGTTCCTGATCCTGTAAAAGGATCAGCAAAGGGGCGATCTGGTTTCCAAGGCGTTAACATAATCATCGCTGCAGCTAATGTTTCTTTAAGCGGTGCCTCATTATGTAAATATCGATACCCTCGTTTATGAAGCCCTGTTCCACTTGTGTCAATCGTTAGCGTTGCCACATCTTTATGAAGGGCCACTTCAATACGATAAAATGGTCCATTTTCATCGAACCAGCCTCTCTTATAACGCTTCTTCATACTTTCAACAACAGCCTTTTTCACAATAGCTTGGCAATCAGATACACTAAACAACTTTGATTTAACCGATTTACCAATGACAGGAAATTCAGCATGAACAGGGATTAAATCTGTCCATGGCAAGGCTTTTGTCTTTTCAAACAACTCATCAAATGTATAAGCCTTAAATTCTCCGACTTTTAATTTGACGCGATCCGCTGTTCGAAGCCATAAATTTGCTCGAGGAATGGCTGATACATCTGCTGTAAATGTTACTTTTCCATTATCAACTTGAACATCTTCATATCCTAAATCTTTTACTTCACGTGCAACAAGAGCTTCAAGCCCCATCGTTGCTGTTGCAATTAATGTCACTTTTTCCATTATGTACTCCTTACCAAACATATTGCTTCTATTATACGATTTCAAACTTCTGATGACAAACATCGCAAAAATAAAAAAAGCCCCTAAAAGGGGTTTCTGTAAGAAAATCATCCATTAAACATTCGATAAGCCATGTTCTGTACCTTTGTACTGCAAACGGTGATGAACCTCGTACTCCGGTGGCAATCATCTATCTACAAAGAATTTCTCCCTTGTCCTTCTCAACGGTTCAATTCCCGTTTAAGAAGATGCCCCTACCATATTTTGGGTTTCTCGCTCGTGGGGTTTACCTCGTTCCACTCCATTCGTTTCCAAATGGACTCCGTCACTGTGGCACTTTCAAAGGCATCACACCATATCAAATGACGTAGGTGCTTACCTTGCCGTTAGCCCAGTCAAAACCAGACTACCCTAGCTTATTGATTGGCTAGGCACGATCACTACGGACATCGCAGCCCGTGCGAGCATGGACTTTCCTCTACACGACAAGCGTGCAGCGATTACCTGAATGTTTAACGTTGTCTTAAGCGACAAAAATAAGTATACCTTGAAAATACGTAAGTTTCAACAGGAAATTATTTCAATTTTTTCGAATGGCCTTCCTTGCCAAAGAATCGGCATTTTTATTTTGGTTGCTTGGCACCCATTTCATAAAAAACAATTCGAATTCGTCAATTCGAGAGATAGCTTTTTCTAAATACGGTTGAAATCGTTTGTTTTTTACGTAGCGTTTTTCAAGTGCATCATCAATTAACTTTGAATCAGTCCGAAAAGAGGCAATCTTGATTCCACGATCGATGCATAAATCAAGCGCAATTATGAGAGCCTCATATTCCGCCTCGTGATTGGACATTTGTCCAAGTGGGACGGAATGATTTTCAACCAGACCATTTTTGTAGTTAATGAATATACCCGCTCCAGAAGGACCAGGGTCTCCGGCACTTGCGCCATCAATATAAACGTCGATCATTCAGTAATCTCCTACTCGTACAGTTTACTTCCAAATACTTTCTTCTCTAAATTAGATAAACGTTGAAGAATATCATAATTTGTGCTGCCAACGTTTTGAGTTGGTGCTTGGCGTTGCGACCTCTCAGATAATTTCTTCACTTCACGCTTAAGATGTGCATTTTCTTGCTCTAATAGCTCTACTTTTCGTTGAAACAGTTCGTAATCTTGTATAATAGCGTCTAAAAACTTATCGACTTCATCCGGACTATAGCCTCTCATGCTTGTTTTAAAATCTTTTTCAAGTATTTCTTTCGCCGTAAATCGAATATTTTGTTGGTTCATTTCCCTCACCTCTACCCACGTGTATGAACAGCTTTACTCTCTATTTTTCCAAAAGTTTGCCTTCTTGTCAATTTAAATTATGATTCCCACTCTGTACTAAAATTGTCGAATTGTTCTTCTTGAACTAATAAGTCAAGATCTGTGGGTGTAATAAATAATACAGGAAAAGACTCACTTGCTTGTCGTTTTTTAGCCACTTCTAAATAGAACGTTGGAGACCCGGGCTTGTCTTCATCATAAAGCAATAGCAAGCCATCTGCTTTTGCGATAATAAATTCGTTTTTTTGTCTTAATTGCATTGGATTGTCATAAGGTCTTTTCGTAATACTATCAACAAAATCGGCTTGACTAACGATGTCTTGGTAATATGATTTTGTTGTATCTTGCCAACGTTCTTCTTGATTAAGAAACGGCGTTAAGATAGCCAATTGCAACTGTGGGTATTCATCTTTCAATGTAAAAACGACTTCAGCTGCCCATAATTCAACTCCTAGCTGACCGCTAATAATAACCCACTCTAATCCTTCGTCAATCAATGAACGCAAGCGGTGTTCTAGTGCTTTTTTGATGTAATGAATCCCTTTATGCTTTTGATCAAAAATTCCTAGTTCATGTCCCTTGTATCCTGAAACGGCAATGGTTTTCATTTTATCGCCTCTTCCTGATAGAAAGAGCGAACTGATATCAGTTCGCTCTTTTTCATCATTAACGTCTGCCGAAGCCAAATCCTGGGCCTGCTTGAGGACCGAAGCCTGGTCCTGCTTGCGGGCCAAATCCTGGGCCTGCACCTGGACCAAATCCTGGGCCGAAGCCTGGAGCAGTTGGCTGTGCGAATTGCTGGTGAAAGATTTGTTGACTCTGAGATGTTGTATGCGGGAAGCTCGCAACATGTTTATAAACGTGATTTGTATTATAGTGAGTATGTGATGGATATACATGTGGCACGATATACTCACACGTCTTATCGACAACTTGCTGTTGAGTTGGTGCTACTTGTGCAGGCATCACCTGAGTTGTTGTTGGAAGCTTACAAACTTTAGGTCTAGGTTTGCAAAACATAAGTTAATTCCTCCTTTTTTATTTGAGTCAATATTAACCTATGTTACAAAAGTACTTGTTGTACTAGTTGTTTGACCTAATTAACCGCCTAATCCCTTTAAAACCAATGGTTTGGGTCTCTGTCTATCAAAGAAAGAGAGCCGAATCACGAATTTCACTCATAATAAACAAAGTTAAGCCAATCATTACAAAAAATAATACTAAAATAGCACGATACATTTTGTTCACTCATTTCCTTAAAAAGAATTACCGAAACATATTGTAATCGTTTCTGAACGTCTTGACAATTACTTTTTTTACATTACATATACTTACAAAAAACGCTGTTGAATTTTGTTAAAAAACCACTAATAATGCGCTTCCCCAGGAAATGAGCGATGCATGGCACTAACTGATTTTTTTCTCCAATCTATTTATTCTAACATGAAGATCATTAAGCAATTTTTCTTGCTTCACTTTCGGATGATTCACTAAATATTCTTCATCTGCAAGAGCTAATTTAGAGTAGTATATCGCTTTTTCATAATCTTTTATTTGATGTTCATGTATTTTTGAACATTCAACTGCAGCTAAATACGTATACCTTTTTGTCCCAACAAGAGAAGAAAAGCTTTCTAGTGCCTTCTCCCAATTCTTTTCTTTTTTTACGCACGTAGCATAAGCAAACATGCTCGCTTCAGCTACACTTGATCCTACTCCCTTTAATAATTCGTATTGAGCCATAGAAATCTCTTTCTCCCCTATCGCCTCATACCATCTTGCTACTTCGTATTTTTCTTTATTATTTAAAGAAAATGAATCCCACTTTAGGATCATTGATGATAAATGGCTATAAAGAGTCATTAATGAAAGGACATCCCACTCATGATGTTGGAAAATGCCTTTTACATATTCCGGGTTCGGATCTTGCAAAAAATCAAAATACAACATAGGCGCCATATAACTAGGCGTATCTTCTATTCTTTCAAATCCCAATATTTCTTTTTCTACAACTGCTAATTTACAAGAAGGAAGAAGGTCTTTCCACATTCGTCTAGATGCGTGAAGCAAATCAAAATGTCCAAATTTCGGAAGTTTCGGAACTTGATCACGAACGAACGTGTGACGAGTCTTTACTTGTGGCCAATCGAATGCTTTTCCGTTGTATGTTACAAGATTCCCTAAAGTTCCTACATCTGATAAAAAATGGTGATAAAGAGCTACTTCTGATTCCGGCCCAGGCAAAAAATATTGTTTTACCCCAACATAATCTTCTTTAAATTGGGCGTACCCTAGCATAAATATTGTATTCCCAACACCACTGCTTAGACCTGTTGTTTCTGTATCAAAAAAAAGTAATTCTTCAACCTCTCGATCTTTCGCTGACAACGGATGTGAAAAAGTATGTTCCCGCCACCTTTTCACTACTTCTTTTGTCATAGAAAAGTCATATTTCCCATGTTGGTGATCTAATGGATAATGTTGTTCCCTTATCATCGTATATTGATCTTCAAACCAAGATGGAGTGGTTTGAAAAAGCCGCCAATCATTTTCAAAAGGGATGAGCTTGTTCTCCTTGGTTTTACACGTTGGCGGTCGTTGTATGGGTGGTTCTTCTAATTTCTTTTCGATTCCCATGTGCTGTTTCATACGCTGCAACTTATTTTTCATGCCTGCCCCCCTTCCCTACTTCACTCTTATTAATCGTATAAATCGTTTTACTAAAGCCTTTATATTGCCTTCAGCTGCACCAACACAAGCAGGGCACCCATGTTCACATCGACAATTTGAAATTAGATGATCAACTTGTCCTAAAATCGTCGGCAGATTTTGATATACCTCTTTCGCTAAGCCAATTCCACCTGGGTATCGATCATAAACGAAAATCGTTGGCATTTCAGAGTGTTCTGCTTTCATTTGTGGAACGACATGAAGATCGTGACGATCACACATGACAAAGACAGGTGCGACTTGTTGAATCAATTGTGCTAAGCCTGTTAGTGCTTGGTCAAAAGGCCCTTCTCCAAATCGCTTAGTTATATCGGAAGAAAAGCTGATCCACATCGCGTTTGTATGAAGCTCTTCCTCTGGTAAATGAATGGGCCCTGAACCAATATTTTCAAAGGTTGATAGACGAATCTTCTTAAAAATCGTTGCTTTTGCATTTACCATGACATCTCCGTAACTTACAGTAACCTCTTTGTCAGTTTGAATGAGATCTTCTTCTAATACTTTTAGTTGAACAGCTAAGTTAGCATCCGTAAAATATTCCACGTCTACTTCACGGACAAAAGCCTTTTTCTCATCCCAGTCTAAATATTCGACTTGGTACTGCGTTCCTTGGTGTAAATAGATCGCTTCATCATGCAACAATGTCATTGCACTAAATCGATCCATTTCACCAATAACTGAAGGCTTAGACACATCACTTTGATCGATAATTACAACATTTTCCTGCGATGCAGAACGTAAGCTAATGCCATGAGCAGGAAACGCATCATTCATCCAATACCATTTATCTGCTCGTTCATGCAGGACGTTCTCTTCAGTTAGAAATTCAAGGATATCCTCAATTTCCACACCATCAAACGTCTCACCCCTTTTAAAGGGGAGTTCATAAGCAGCACATTTTAGATGATCAACAAGTATTACGAGATTATCTGGGTTGATTCGAGCTGATTCTGGACTTTTATCAAAAAAGTATTCAGGATGTTGGACTATATATTGGTCCATTGGCGTTGAGCCAGCAACCATAATGATCACGGACTCATTTTGTCTGCGCCCAGCTCTTCCTGCTTGCTGCCATGCACTTGCAACTGAACCAGGGTATCCTGTCATAATACAAACTTGTAGTTGACCAATATCAACCCCTAATTCCAGTGCATTTGTACTTACGACACCAATGATCTCACCCTGCCGAAGTCCACGTTCAATTTCCCTTCGTTGTTTCGGTAAATACCCACCACGATATCCACGAATGGTATCGGGTCCGATATGCTTTTTCGTCAATGCTTGCAAGTGGCTTAAAATAATCTCCACACGGACCCTGCTTCTAGCAAATACGATGGTTTGAATGTTATTTTCTAGAAAGCGTTTAGCAAGGTCATTGACTTCAACCGTTGCACTTTTGCGGATATTTAGCGCTTGATTCACAATTGGCGGATTGTAAAAAAGAAAATGTTTTTTCCCTCTTGGAGCACCATTTTGATCAACTAACCGCATCGGACTTCTCGTCAATTCTTCGGCTAGTTCTTTCGGATTGGCAATGGTCGCTGATGTACAAATAAATATGGGATTGCTTCCGTAATAATTAGCGATTCGCTTTAGTCTGCGGATGACGTTAGCAACATGGCTTCCAAACACACCACGATACGTATGAAGCTCATCAATTACGATGTACTTTAAGTTTTCAAAGAAAGCGACCCACTTCGTATGATGCGGCAGAATAGCCGAATGCAGCATATCTGGGTTTGTAATCACGACATGGCCAGCTTTTCTAACTGCCTGGCGGATATTTGGCGCCGTATCTCCATCATAGGTAAAACATTTCAAGTCAATGCCCATTTCATCTATGATTTCATTGAGTTCGCTTTTTTGATCTTGTGCTAGCGCCTTTGTCGGAAACAAGTAAAGAGCTCGACTTTCTTCATTCTCGATAATTTCTTGCAGCACAGGTAAGTTATAACATAGCGTCTTTCCAGATGCTGTTGGTGTAACAGCAACAACATTTTCCTTTTTCCTAGTGTATTGAAAAGCCTCGGCCTGATGCGAATAAAGAGAGCCAATCCCCCGTTTTCTAAGTGCCTGTTGGATTTTTATGTCTAAGCTACTAGGAAAATCAATCGATTTCGCTTCAACTTCTTCCATTTCATGCCAATGAACAATTCGTTCTTTCCAATCATCATTCGTACGAAAATCATCTAATATATGTTGTAAGCTTTTTTTAAACATTACACACCTCAAATTCCTATACTAAAAAAATAAGCCACAGTCCTTCTTCTATAAAAAACGTCTGTCGTCAACATCACTAAACCTAGTTTACTTTTTATTTTAGCGAATGTTTGTTTGTTTTTCTAGCATGAACGCTATGAATCTCATGAAAAATACGATTAAATCGTTTGTTAATGATTGGTAGTTCTTCAAACGAAATGGATAACGATTGACATCTATTCGCCTTCCTTTTACCATTGTACGAAACATGGTTTAGCTAAACTAGAAATCTACAGTTTACAATTTTGTAATAAAGGGTCTAGATTACTTGGGGCATGAGTAAACCTTAAGTACGTAATATAACTTTGTCTAAAGCTTTTACAAGTCAAATTTGAACTTATGAAGCACTCAAAAGAAGAAAAATAGTATAGAAAGATGTTGATTAGTTATGGGGAAAAAACATATAAATGAAATTTCTTTCTTGCGTAGTATTGCTTGTTTAAGCATTGTGCTGCTTCATTCGATTGCATGGGGAATGGAATATGTTGGTTTTTTATTAAACCTGCCTGAATACAGTGAAATGATTCTCGATTCCATTAATGTTTTCTTATATTACGGAACACCTACTTTTATTTTTATTACTGCTTTTATATTAGGTTATAGTTATAAAGAAAAAACAAGCATACCAAAAGGCTTTCTCACTAAAAGATTGAAATTCATCCTAATCCCTTACGTCTTTATGGCTTTTCTATACGCGGCCCCTTATAGTCTACTCTCGTTAGAGCAATACACGGTGAAAGTACTTTTGAACATTTTCATCGGAGATTTCCATGCTTATTTTGTTCTAATCATTTTCCAGTTTTATTTATTATTTGTTTTATGCAAAAAATGGTTAGATCACGCTCATCCAAGTAAAGTCATTTTGTATTCGTTATTGATTAATGGAGCGTATTTATTTATTTTTAATTTTACAAGTCCAATCGACTTTGTTTTCAGTGACTATGTGTGGGACCGATTTTATTGGATCCCCTTCCCTGGCTGGATTTTTTATTTTTCAATCGCTTATTATATTGGGCAAAACTATGAAACATTCATTCGATATATTCAGAAATACAAAGCCATTGTTATCGCTGCTCCTTTTGTTACTGGGATTGCCCTCCTCTATTTTTATCATAGCGGGTTGATTACGAACCATAGTTCTAAAAGGATTGATATTTTATTTCATACATTAAGTGTTATCGCATTTGTCATCTATTTTTCAATGAAAATGAAAAGAATCCCTTCTTTATTTATGATTGTCAATAAGTATTCATATGGGATCTATTTGCTGCATACAAGTTATATTTCGATACTAATTGTTTTCTTCACATTATTGTCCGTAAATTTCGGGATATTTACGATTCTCATTCTGTTTGTAGGAAGTACATTATTCTCAATTATGACCATTTATTATTTAAATCGATTTAATTTTGGAAAATATATTGTTGGAAAGGTTGATATACCGACAAAAGTAAAAAAAGTTAGATCAGAAGCTGTTTTTGCCAGCAATAATCAACATTCAAATTCTTAGACATTCCAACAAACATACTTTAGTTAGGGTGCATCATTATGATTGGACGAAAAAGGAAACTCTTGCTGTTAGCAGGAATGGTTCCTATTTTATCTTTCAGCCTTGTTAGTTGCAAACATTCAACCACTCAAGGGGATTCAACTTGGGAATACCACACTTATCCAGAAGAAGCAGGTTGGTCTAAAAAGAAATTACATGAAGCAAAAAAATTCTATGATTCACTTGGCTCAACTGCTGCCATGGTCATTTATGACGGAAAGGTTCTCATCGAATGGGGAGATGTCACAAAAAAAAGCAATGTTCATTCGGTTAGGAAAAGCTTTTTAAGTGCCCTCTACGGCATTCATATTGAAAACGGGATCATTCATCTAGATGATACGTTAGAGGAACTAGCTGTATCAGATCATGACCCCTTATCCGTTTTAGAACAACAAGCAAGAGTCGAAGACCTTCTCACCTCCCGTTCTGGTATTTTTTTAAGGGCTGGCGAGGAATCATTAATGATGAGGTGGAATCGTCCAGAGCGTGAAGCCCATCTACCTGGAACGTACTTTCATTATAATAACTGGGATTTCAATGTTTTAGGAACAATCTTTAATGAAAAAACGAACACAGATCTTTTTAGCGAATTTCATGAAAGAATTGCCCTTCCTCTTGGTATGGAAGACTATACACCGGAAGATTCTTTCTATAAGTATGAGCTTAACCGTACGATCCATCCATCTTACTTATTCCGCATGTCCGCAAGAGATATGGCTAGGTTCGGGCAATTGTATCTTCAAAATGGTCAATGGGCTGGACAACAGTTGATTCCAAATGAGTGGATCAAAACAAGTACATCTAAGCATACAGCTGTACCAGCTTCTAAAGAATATGGATATGGGTATATGTGGTGGGTAGCGGACAATGGTCGATTTCAGGATTTAGGTTTGTACTCAGCAATTGGACGTTACGGCCAATCAATTGATATTGTTCCAAAAGAAAATCTGGTTTTTGTGCATCGAGTAGATTCGGATCATCTTTTAAATCGCACGTTTAATCATGTGAATGATCGAGATCGGTTACGTTTATTAGAGATGATTCTCGATGCCAAATTATAGAAAATAAAAAAACAGGCTCCTTTGAGGAAGCACTAAGGTTGTTAATACCTTCATTGCCCCTTAACTTGAACCTGTTTTTACTTCTTTTTTAACGAGTTATGAACATCTGTGTCCAATAGTGCCCATTCTCTTGGTATCCAACACCAATATGTGTATAAGAACCATTTAAAATATTTGCTCGGTGTCCTTCACTATTCATCCATGCTTGTACGACTTCTTCTGCTGAACGTTGACCTTGGGCAATATTTTCTGCTGCAGCTTGATAAGAAATATCGTGGTCCCTGATCATATCAAAAGGAGATCCATATGTTGGACTAGTATGTGAAAAATAGTTATTTTCTTGCATATCATTCGACTTTACTCTCGCAACTTTGCTAAGTGGTGCGTCTGCCTGCAAATCTGGCAACCCATTATTTCTTCTTTCAACATTTGTTAGTTCAATAACTCTTTGCTCTATCTCACTAATTCCCTCAGTTGTTTCGGCTTGAGGTGTCTCTTCTTGTTGATCTGCTGGTGCTTCTGGCTGTTGCTCTACAGGGGCTTCTGGTTGGCCCGCTTCAGGTTGTTGTTGTGCAGGTTGCTCTGGTTGAACAACTTCTGGCTCAGGAGCTGGTCCAGCACCTTGCCCTGGTGGCATCCCTCTACGTAAACGTTCGGCAATGTCTTCAGGAGAAAGTCCTGCTCCTTCTGGTAATAACCGAGCAATATCTTCTGGTGTTAATTGATTGGCACCCTCAGGCAAATGCTGCATCACATCTCCAGGTAAAAGTCTTTCAATTTCTTCTCTAGATAATTGAACAGAGTGCTGTACTTCAAAGTCATATTTTGCATGTTGGACTTGGATTGGTTTTGTGTGAGGATATTGTTCACTTGATGCTGTTGTAAAATCACTTGAAATTTGACCTTCTCCAACCCCTACTCCTTCCCTTGCATTTTGATCTTCTTGACAACCGACAATAAGTAGTAAAAATGCACTCATTAAAGCGACATTGATAATTGTTCTTTTCATTTTTTTTACTCCCTTGTTTTTTATTTTTATTGTTCATTAGTGTTCATCATAGTTGTTTAAACTATAGGCTTTTTCGATTGGTAAATTTATGAAATATTGAACTGAAATTATTGTCTAACATAAGTTGGCAAGGAACTTGACGCATAACACCGCAAAAAAAAACTGATCATAACTAATGTTTGATACACAGATTCAAACAATTTTGAAGGGGGAAACAAAATGCAAATGTTTGGTCGTAAACGCAAAAGAAATGGAAATGGTTTAATGATGTCTGTCGTAGGCTTAGGAGTTGGAGCGGCTGCCTATACGATGTTGAGAAACAGAAATAATGGCGGGGGCAACATGAACATGATGGAACCCCTTAAAGATATGTTAGGCCAAAACCAAAACCAACGTTAAGTGAAAGAGGATAAGTCAAAACGACTTATCCTCTTTTTTTATGCCACAAAAAAGCATCAGTCTCATTACAGCCTGATGCTCTTTATGTTACGTTTATGCTATTTTAAGTGTCTTACCAAAAGGCACCTTAGGAACAAAATCATTGGGAACTAACCACATAACGTCATAATCTACCTTTAATTCTTCATAAAAATAACCCGTTACATCTGTAATATAAAATAAAATGTCGATATTTTCAGTTTCTCCCCACTCCAGAACTTCCGTATATGAAGATTTTCCGTGTTTATAATACGTCAATTTTGCTTTATCGATTGAAGAAACATCTCTAATTTTAAAATCGGACTGAACGAGTTTTGTTTCCGGGTTTAATTGTGCAAATAAAGAAATGATGTTATCAATTAATTCTGTGTTGACTTCGTTTGTTGATGTATCAACCGCTAACGCTATTTTTTTTCCTTGATGACGTTGAAGTGTTGTTAGTAGTGCTTTTTGCCATTTCACAAAGCATCGCCCCTCAATAATCATTTTCGTGCAATGATTATTTTGTTTCCCTAAAGCAAAAGATATTCTTGTCAAAAGAGGATCCAATGTTAATAACAACTTTTTAATAAAATCAAATTAACGCAAATCATAAACAATGTAGTCGATTTTTTTAGTTTATAAAAAGTGGAGGTTATTATGAATAAAGCTGTTTTTCTAGACCGTGACGGGGTTATAAATGAAGTGTTAAGTAAAAGGGTCAAATTCGTGAACAACCCTAGTCAATTTTACTTATTAGAAGGCGTTGGTGAGGCAATACGTCTGTTTAACGAGGCAAGTATTCCAACATTCGTTGTCACAAATCAAGGTGGTGTCGGACTTGGCTTTATGAAAGAAGCATCTTTAATAAAGGTTCACAAAAGAATGGTAGAAGAACTAGCAAAATACGGAGCTTATATTGATGATATTGCGTATTGTCCTCATAAACCTAAAGCCGGTTGTGCATGTCGAAAACCAGAAGCACAAATGCTTTTGGATTTAGCTTCCACCCATAATATAGATTTACCATCTAGCATTATGGTGGGAGATCGCGAACCTGACATCGAGGCAGGCAAAAAAGCCGGTTGTAAAACTGTATTTATCGGTGATGAAACAGATAATTCTGCACAGGCAAACATTGTGTTCCCTCACTTAATAGCAGCAGCTCCTTGGATTTTAGAGGAATTAACATAAAGCCTTGAGAGAAGGCGTGCACTGAAAAAGGTACGATTTTCACCTTTTTCAGCGCCTTCGAGAGGGCGATTTTTACTCTTAAGGCAAAGCCAAACTATTTCTATTCTAGGCTTTAGAGACCGCTCCATTGATTAACGTTTTCCATTAATCCCAATTATTTCCCCAATCATTGTTATTCCAATTATTGTTGTTCCAGTTGTTATTATCCCATGGATTCATTTGTGTTGTTTGACCGGCTTGCCAGTCAGCACTATCCGGTGTAAATGGTTCATCATGCCCAGGGAATCCTGGTCCAGCTTCTCCCCATTGACCAGCTGGTACTTGAGGCATTCCCGCACCTGGAAACCCTGCCCCTGGCATTTGGCCTGCTCCCCATTGACCAACTGGCGCGTGTGGCATTCCTCCACCCGAAAACCCTGGTCCCGGCATTTGGCCTACTCCCCATTGATCAACTGGTGCGTAAGGCATTCCTCCACCCGAAAATCCTGGTCCCGGCATTTGGCCTGCTCCCCATTGATCAACTGGTGCGTGAGGCATTCCTCCAACTGAAAATCCTGGTCCCGGCATTTGGCCTGCTCCAACTGGCGCGTGTTGTATACCAGCCCCAGGATAACCCATAGGAGTGGTCCCGCATTTACCGCATTTACATCCTTTAGCAGCTTGCTTTGGCTTTTGGATTTCCCACCCTGGGCAAGTTGATTGGCTTACTGGTTGTTGCCAGTGGTTATGAGAATAATGATTCATTTACAATCGCTCCCTTCGATACATAGTTACAATATCTATGCTATGCATACACCTATGGAGCGTTCAATGTAATTTTAATAAACAAAAAATGATCCAGCACGATCAATCATTCATGCTGGACCATTATTATTCATTATAGTCCGATTGCAAATAATGCAATTGCTAACACGACACCTAAAAGAGGCACAACAACCGTTAAAGCTCCAAATGCTGGATACGCATCTTTGTGTGTTTCTCCTACAATGGCACGTATTGTCGTTACCGCATATCCCCCATGCGGAAGAGAATCAAGTGCCCCAGATGCAAGTGCCGCTGTTCTGTGCATCGCATCAGCATTCACTCCCATTTCTAAATAATGTGGAGCGAGAAGTGGCAAGGCTATTGCTTGACCACCTGAAGAAGATCCCGTTACTCCTGCGATTAAACAAATAGCAACAGCACTTCCAATTAACGGATCACCAGGTAGGTTTGTCATAAATGCTACAGCATCAGCAAATGCTTGCGTTTCTCTTGCCACTCCACCAAAGCCTACAACAGCTGCTGTGTTCCCGATAGCAATTAGAGCCCCTGTTGTTCCTTCTTGAATAGCGTTAGAGAAATTCCTGAAGTATTTATAATTTAATACATATGTTGCAATCACCCCTGATAACAAAGCAATAATCAGTGCTGACTTTTCTAAGAAGCCATGTGTAATGAAGGTGACAACTAACACAACAATTAATGGAATTAAACTAATATATGGATTTGGTAGATCCTCACGACTATCTTCTGGATCATTGTCTCTTGCTTCAAATCTTTCTCCATTGTTTACCGCTTTCTTAATCATCTGCTTTAACCACCAATAACCAAAAATGATCATAAAAACAGCAACAATTAAACTGACTTCCCAAGCGGCATATGGCGTAGTGCCTAAAAATTCAATCGGAATCCAGTTTTGAATTTCAGGTGAACCCGCAGAAGTCATCGTGAAAGTAACGGACCCAAACCCTAACGCAGCAGGGATAAACCGTCTTGGTAAATCTGCTTTCTTAAATAAGCTGACAGCCATCGGGTATACTGCAAAAGCTACAACGAATAAGCTAACTCCACCATACGTAAGAACCGCACACGCAATCACAATAGCAAGTGCTGCTTGTTTCATTCCAATTTTCCCAACGATCCAGCGAGCAACACTGTCTGCTGCTCCACTATCTTCCATTAACTTCCCGAATATCGCACCAACTAAAAACATTAAAAACCATGATGCCACAAACCCAGAAAATGTGTTCATATAACTCGTTAAAAAGTCAGCAGCTCCTGCTTCAGCCAACTGTGGAAAAATTGGTAAGCCACTAAAGATTGCACAAAGTAATGCTGCAAAAGGAGCAGCAACTAATAAATTCATTCCCCTAACCGTCAAAATAATTAGTAGAGCCAGTCCACCAATTAGTCCAATAAAACTTAGCATTTTTCTCTCTCCTTTAACCTGCTAAGCTCTGAAACTAGCAGTTCATCTTACACAACCAATAAAGCGCTTTCCTTTTCATATGCTAATTTTTATCTATAAAAAGAGGTGGGCAGAAGTAGAAGATTTCCTTTCATCTCTTGCCCACTAATTTACAATCGATCTTTAACAGAATCTCTAATGATTAGTTCTCCTGGTAAAGCATGTATAGATGCTTTTTTCTCTTCCTCATTCATCTCATTCATTAATAATTCAACCGTCGAATTAACCATGGCATCAACGGGTTGTTTCCATGTAGTTAACGAATAGGAAGGCCAACTAGCCATACTAATATCATCAAATCCGATAACAGAAAGATCATTTGGCACTCGTAATCCTAATGACTTAGCCGCATCTATCGCTCCAAGTGCTGTGATATCATTTCCACAGAAAATGCTATCGATTTGTTTCTTTGATTGTAGCAGTGTTTTCGCTGCCGCATATCCACTTTCGTAAGAATAGTTACCTATCTCAACGGCTACATCAAAAAAACCATGTTTCGCTAATGATTCTTCAAATCCTTTTTTCCGATCCATTGTTGTTGATGTTTCTAAAGGGCCAGAAATAAAGGCAAAATGCTTATGTCCCGTTCTAACTAAATAATTAGCAATTTCTTGACCTGCAAAATAATTATCACAAAACACAGCACTATAATTAGAGTTTTCTATATAACGATTAAAAAGAATCACGGCAATATCATTTTTTAGAAAACGCTTGACAGCAGATGAAGAAAGCAAAGCGTCGGTAATAATAACCCCATCGACGTGATATTCGATCAAATGACTGATTTCATCTTCTTCAACCAGATTGTGCTCTGAATTCATAAAAATTAAGTGATAGCCTTTTTCCGCTAATTTTGTATAAAATTTCTCAAGCACTTCAGGATAGAATGGATTTTGGATGTTCCTCATCACGATCCCAATCATTTTTGTTTTATTAGTGATTAAACCTCTTGCGATAGCATTCGGTTGATAACCTAACCTGTCTGCTGCAGCAAGAATTTGGTTGCGTTTTTTTTCTGATACATTAGCACCTGAACCAAAAACTCTTGAAACCGTCGATTGCGAAACACCCGCTAATTTAGCAACATCCATTGAAGTCACTTTCTTTTTGGTCATATTTATTCCCCCTTGAGTCAGGGAAATTATATCATATTTAGTTGTTTACTTTTTCTTTTTTGTAACGTCTTACACGAAGGTCAGCTTGTGCCTTATGTCCCATGAACCCTTCAAGTTCACATAGACGAGAACCATATTCACCGACAACAATACTTGCTTCAGGAGTAGCTTTTTGATATGTGCATGTCTTAAGGTACTTACCAACCCATAGACCGCCAGTGAATCTAGCTGCTCCTTTTGTTGGAAGTGTATGGTTTGTTCCAATTACTTTATCTCCATAAGCAACATTTGTTTCAGGTCCTAAGAATAATGCACCGAAGTTTGTCATGTTCTCTAAAAAGTAGTCTGGGTTTTCCGTTAGGATTTCCACGTGCTCATAAGCTAGTTTATCTGCTTCAACTACTGCTTCTTCTAGGCTATCTACTAGTATAATAGATCCATAATCATTCCAAGCTACACTTGCCACATCCGCTGTTGGCAGTGTTTCAAGCTGACGCTCAATTTCTTTTACTGTTTCTTCGGCTAATGTTTTAGACGTCGTAATTAACGCAGATGGAGATGTTGGCCCGTGCTCTGCTTGACCAAGTAAATCTGTAGCAATGATTTCTGCATCTGATGTTTCATCTGCGATAACAAGTGTTTCAGTTGGCCCAGCGAATAAGTCAATTCCAACTCTTCCAAATAATTGGCGCTTTGCTTCTGCAACAAACGCATTACCAGGTCCTACAATCATATCTACTGGCTCAATTGTTTCTGTTCCAACAGCCATTGCTGTCATAGCTTGAACGCCACCTAAAATGTAAATTTCATCAGCGCCAGCTAAGTACATTGCTGTTACCGTTGCAGCAGGGATTTCTCCTTTTATTGGAGGTGTGCAGCCAATCACTCGCTTCACTCCAGCAACTTTGGCAGTAAGAATACTCATATGGGCTGAAGCAACCATTGGATACCTTCCGCCTGGAATGTAACAACCTACACTATTCACTGGGATATTTTTATGTCCAAGTGTCACACCCGGCAAAGTTTCTACTTCAAGATCTTTAATACACTCTCTTTGCTTTTCTGCAAAGTTACGGACCTGCGCTTGCGCAAACTTAATATCTTCAATTGTTTGTTCAGGAACTGAATTAACAATTGAAACAATTTGTTCATCCGTTAAGCGAAAGCTTTCCGCTTTCCAGTTATCAAACTTTTCAGCTAATGCACGAACAGCTTTGTCACCATTTTCCTCAACATCTTTTATGATTCCACTTACTATTTCTTGTACCTTAGTATTTGATTCTTTGATTTCCACTTCACTTTTACCAGTTTTAAAAAAAGTAGCCATTTTGTTCACTCTCCCTTTCTTTTTTGCATACGTATTCAAAAATAATCAAATAAAAAATTTTGTTCATTACATCTTGAATATAAAAAATATTTAAATTTGAATACGTATGCAAGTCAAATTATAAACACGTTTTTATAATCTGTAAACCCTTTCTTTTTAAAAAATGACTAATTTGTGTCGTAATTTCTCCATACTACAAGTAATATCAAACAAAATTACACTAATAAGGAGTACAATTATGATAAAGACGATGGACCTTACTAAAGCCATTTTAAAGCATGCCAAGCGTTTTGATTCTTTAGAAGAATTAGAGCCATTATTACAACAGGCAAGCCAAGCAAACTATGTCCTTTTAGGAGAGGCTACTCATGGCACATCTGAATTTTATTCATTACGTGCTGAAATTTCAAAATGGCTCATCTCTAAGAAAGGATTTCAATTCATTGCAGTAGAAGGAGATTGGCCTTCATGTTATGAAACAAACCGATACATTAAAGGTTATAAAAATTCATATTCTAGTGCAACAGATGCTCTTTCCTCATTTAAACGCTGGCCGTCATGGATGTGGGCTAACGCTGAGATGGTTTCATTCCTTGAATGGTTAAAACATTATAACTCTGGTAAAGAAGCAACTGATAAAATTGGTTTTCACGGCATTGATGTGTATAGCCTTTGGGAGTCCATGTCTGAAATTGTAGATTATCTTAAAAGAATTGAGTCACCTGATCTAGAAAAGGCAAAAGAAGCTTTCACCTGTTTTGAACCGTATCATAAAGAAATGCAAATGTATGGTGTTTCGGCTACTTTTTATGCTCAAGATTGTTTTGAAGAACTCGTAACCCTTCTAGAATCCATGCATAGCAATCGTTCGATTTATGAAAAGGACGCAGAAGCCGATTTAAACCTTAAAATGAATGCACTTGCTGTAGAGAATGCAGAAAGCTACTACCGCACGATGGTAACCAATGATAGCGAATCATGGAATATTAGGGACGAACATATGGTTGAAGCGCTCGATCAAATTTCGAATTACTATGGTCCTAATGCAAAAGGAATCATTTGGGAACACAATACACATATTGGAGATGCCCGTGCAACAGATATGGCGGAAGAAGGTATGGTGAACGTTGGACAGTTAACACGAGAAAAGTATGGAGTTAATCAAGTTTATTCGATTGGCTTTGGAACGTACGAAGGAACAGTGATCGCAGGTGAAAAATGGGGGAAACAAGCACAAAAAATGGACGTCCCTAAAGCGATAACTGGAAGTTGGGAAGCTGAGCTACATCAAGCAGGTGCATTCGATAAATTTATCATGTTTAATAAGGCGAATCACTCCTTATTTTCTGAAGTAATAGGTCATAGAGCCATTGGCGTCGTCTACAACAACCAATACGAACACTTAGGCAATTATGTTCCTTCAAGAATTTCGGAGCGTTATGACGCTTTTATTCATCTTGAACAAACAAAAGCATTAACCCCCTTGTTTAATTAATAACAGCTTACAAAATGACCCGTACGTCTGTTAAAAGTAACGGGTCATTTTGTCTGTAATAAACCTCCTAACGGGATAATGTTAGCCTGTTCCATTCATGAGTGAGCTCAGCTAACTTATCTTTAATGTTATTAATTGATTGCTCGTCACCAATTTTTTTGAAATAAGACAATTCAATTAAAAAATGGTCGATCTCGTTATAAACAGTCTCTTTATTTCTTTTTACGTTACTACTATTTTTTGAGGCTGCTTTCATTGTAAAGTCAATATCATTGTCCAATAGCTTTAATACATTGGGACTTTTAAGCTTCGCCTCTACTAATTCAAGAAACCCTTTATGTCTTTTAAAGATTAATTTATTGTTTACTTCACTATTGTAAATGTTTAAGATCATTCTCCCTTTATTGAATCCCCAAAAAATTCGATATTTATCTTGGAGTACCCCATTTATTAGCTTATCTAATTGGTTTTTAGGAACATAAATGGATAAATCATCATAATGCGTTGCTTCCATTTGAACACCCCTCACATTTATTGTACGAATCAGGTATTACTAATGTGTATACACTCAACCGAAACAATAGACTGTTCCAAGGGAACTGAAAAAGGTCTTTTTCTTTTTTTCAGTTCCCTTGAAGCAATGTGCGAAGCCGCTGCATTTTTTAAAGTCAGTTATGAGAGGGTTTCTCTTAGCTGACGTGCAGCGTGCGGAGCCATTGCTACTTAATCGAAGAACTGAAAAAGGTCTTTTTCTTTTTCAGTTCCTATTCGTTTACGTCAACCAATACAATGTAAGCCCTTACAATACTATTATATTCACGTTTTTTAAATCATGCCACATTTATTCGCTTTATCCATAACTCCTATTATTAAACTTAGAACAAACAAAAAAAGACAATGTCTCATAATTGAGACACTGCCTTTTAAAAGCAATTTATAGTTTTACTACGTTAGCTGCTTGTGGTCCACGGTCGCCTTCTACAATTTCAAATTCAACTGATTGACCTTCGTCAAGTGATTTGAAACCTTCGCCAGTGATAGCGCTGAAGTGTACGAATACGTCGTTTCCGCCTTCTACTTCAATGAAACCGAATCCTTTTTCTGCGTTGAACCATTTAACTGTACCAGTTTGTGCCATGCTAAAAAACCCCAATCTTAAAATTATTTACTTAATATGCAATCGTATTTACAATCCGAGGTAAATAAAAATTCACATATTATAAGGAACATCAACCACGAATCGAGTGAATATCCCTTATAACATGTGAATACTGAACTCTTTTATGTGCTGCTAATTGATGCAATTTGTTTCTAATGGGAAAAATATAAGGATCCATCAATCAATCTCCAGACGATGAAAGCCCTGCCTCTCGTTCATCCTTGCGGCTCCTTGACCGCGCCAGCTGAATGAAAAGCGCTACCTTTTAAACTGAAGTTGACGACCGTTAATTTAACTATAGCCTATTTATTTGTAGATTGCAAGTAACTTTCCATTCTTTTGTTAAAAAATGTCCTGAATTTGGAAAGTCATGTATAAATATCACCCAATTGCAGGATCTGTATCATAACAGAAGACTAAATAAAAACAGAGCTTCTTTAAAAAGAAGCTCTGAACTGTTTTTTCTTTTCTTAATTACGGCTATAATAATCGTTAATAGATTCAAGAATCGATTGATCTTCCTTGATTTCCACTGGCTTTTGTGATGAATTTGTTTTTACTTTTTTCATTTCCCTCTCACCCTTCTGTTTAATATTTTGAATTTTTCTTCTCTTTATCTTGGTTTTATTATATATCAACTGTTCTATATCAGTCAACACCTTTTTTGTTATTGTATTAATACATTCTTATGAAATTAATGTAAAAAATGACACAGACAGCAAAAAAAATAGGCTGACACAAAGCCAACCTACGATAAAGCCCTTCCTTTCCCAGAATCACTAATTGCTATTAGCCCTATAGGATAAGGTTCGAAATATGTTTGATTTAATAAATATGCATTTTCAAAGCGATGACACCATGAATGAAGAATCCCAAGCACACTGCTTAATGGAATTTTTTGATTCTGATACTGATCTAACAACTGACAGAAATGATCTTTTTCAGCTTTTGTAAGATGTTTAGAAAAGTAACCATATACATGCTGACAAACATTCATATGTGAGGTTGACTTTGGAGGATTAATAAACAACTCATCTAGTGCACGTTCGTAATTTTCAATTATCTGTTCAATGGAAAAGTGATCATGATTGGCTACGATTCTTCCAAGCTGTTTCACCTTGACTTGATCATAAGCCATAAATAAGTATTTATTCTTTGCATGAAAAAGAATCAGTTCTGATTTGCTCTTCGTTTGCTTAACAGATCGAAATTCTGAAATCGTAAATAAATGGGTAAAAAAATGCTCTCTAAGAATGAAATTTCTAAGTCGCCCCTCGTCTTCACGAGGCTTTAATGGAAAGAAGTACTCAATACGAGTAGCAAAGATTCCACTACCATTTCGAATAACAGGAGATTTATCGACTCCGCTATACACCTTTGCATCTGTTATTCCACACGTCGGCGAACGATTTTTCAACAAGAATCCATCTACTTCACCAATATCCTCTAGAAACTCATTAGAAAACTCCGTCATTTGAAGCGTCAAATCTTCATTCGTTTTCGGTTGAATTAATTTATTTTCATCTCCATTGGAAACAAGCCGAACTACTTCTCTTGGTGTTCCTAAACCAATTTCCATCTCTGGGCAAATAGGGATAAATTCAACATAGTCGGCTAGCTTCTTAACGGTAGGCTCATTTATTTGATCGCCATTATATCTGCAAGCAGCAAACTCCATACATTTACTGACTACCACTTTCGGTTTAGCAAATGTCCGCACACCTTCACCTCTTATCTACTTATCATTCAGTTGCCTTCGAATGGCTAATGCGACTCCATCTTCATCATTTTGCTTTGTTACAAAGTCAGCAAGGTCTTTGATCGCTTGTTCCGCATTTCCCATCGCTACTTTATATCCTGCCACTTTAAACATGGATACATCATTAAAACTATCTCCTATAACCATTACTTCATTCATGGAAATCCCTAGTTGTTTAGCATAAGCTTGTACAGCGATCCCTTTTTGAGCTTGAATATTCGTAATCTCGATATTATCTGGAGCAGAGGCACTAACTGCTATGTTTGGAATTTCATGAAGCTTCTCCCTTACTTCATTTAGTTTCTGTTCGTCTTTTGAAAACGCTAATACTTTTAAAATAACCGTATCTTCTTGATCTAGTAGCTCATCATAACTTCCCACTAAAGATATCGATCCCATCTCAAATCGCTCTTTAGCCATCGTTTGCAATGTTTTAAAATCCTCATCAGAACCTGATGAAACGAAAAAGTCAATAACTGCTTGAATTGCCTTTTCATAGTTATCAGAAAATGTTCCTCTGTTTGTATATAACTCAAAATAAATATCATGTGTAAGTAACATATCAAATATTTCTTTGCTATTTTCTTTTAGAAGTGGGATCGTCGATAATAGGGTTTCATTTCTATCTCGAAACTGTGCTCCGTTCACACTAATAACAGGGCAGGTAATTTGAGCTTGCTTTAATGGGTACCGAGCTTCTCTTTCATCTCGTCCTGTTGCAACAACAACCTCAACACCAAATTGTTGCGCTTCTTTCACTGCTTTAGCATTTTCTTTTGTTACTTCATGCGCGTCACCAAGTAATGTACCATCCATATCAATTGCAATTAATTTAACCAATGTATTTCCACTCCTATGTATTGTCTCTTTAAGTTATTTTTAATCCTTTTACTATATCATATAAAGAAATACAACATATTAAAAAGGCACCTTTATAATTAAGGGGGTGTTTCAAAAGGTCTGTTTTTGACCTTTTGAAACACCCCCGAAGCAATGAGCAGAGTCGCTACATCTTTTAAAAGCCTTGAGAGGATTGGGTTACACACTCACGGCGCGTAGCGAACGGCGCCATTGCCTTCTCTATTCTGGCTTTTGGGACAACTCCTTTATTTATCGTTCTCTCTTTTATTGTATTGCTTCATCATTTCCTCAATTTCAGCGAGTTCTTGATCTGCTTCTTTCGCCTGCAAATATTCGAGTGTATGCGCAACCCTGTTCCCTAACATCATAAACCCCAAAAACAACAGAAATATAATAGAGATTGAAATAATTAATAATGCAGTATACATTTGCGCTCCTCCTCTTCCCTTTGCTACATCATACGGAGGAACTTTAACGTTAATGCATACTTTTTCCTTCTTGATTCATACTAGGGGAAACGTTTGTATATCGGAGGTAGATGCACCTTGAAAAAGAAACATGTCTTGATCTTATTTGGAACCAGTTTGATTCTTGCAAGTTGCGGAGCCGATTCGGAAGCAGATATTGTAGGTGATGTAGAAGCTCAGCAATTTAGAGCTCATTATCAAAATGATGTCCCTGCCCCTCCTAGTATTAGAGATCAAAACAAACAAAGGGTTCCTCGTTATACTGCGCTTCAATCTTATGCAGAAGAAGCCGGACATTATATTAGTGACACTGCCACCTTGTTAGAAGAGATCGCTCCGTTCTTTGATCAACCAAATGTTCAATCAGCTGATGTCGACACTACGTTAAGTAAAATAAAAAACATTCGCGATAAGAGCTCTGAATTCATTGATTTAAATCGACCAGAACCGTTTGATAGTATGCATCATGTACATATTTCAACATTAATGGAACTTGATGCATTGGAGAGAATTTTAAAAGACATTAAAGATCCTGTTCATCATCTTCAAGTGACAAACGCACGTGTCTATTACGAAAATGCAATTTTGTCGCATAAATTAATGGAACGTGAATTCCTTTCAGTCACTGAAGACTTCGGAATTCATTAATCAGAATTGTGTTACACACAAAAAGAGCAGGGATTTTTTCTTCCCTGCTTTTATCTACGACCGTGTATTGCATCATCCACTAAATCAGTTAGTTCCCCAGCTGTTCCACCAATGGAATCAAATGGTTTATCAAGACCAACATGATGCTCGACAGCATTCATTCGGTTAATCATCTTTCGATCTGTTGTAATACGGACATTTCTAAGGTCGGTTATTTGTCGTACTTCATCTTCCACTAACCTTTTTAGCTTTACTCGGTCTTGTTCTCTTGACTCAACACCAATTACAATATGGTTGCCATCTGTCATAACATGGGCATCCCTAACATTTTCTAATGATTCAACACGCGTCTCAATCTCCCTCGTTATTTCTGTTGTCGCTTGCTGATTCCTCATTCCATTGTTATTTCGCGCAACATGAGGATCGTTGCTGTATGAGTATTTATCACGCAAAACACCAGGACGATTACTAAGAATTCGGGCTCCTTGTTGATTAAGTCCCTCATGTTTCATACTCAAATTCCGGTGCCGCGTTGTATATGATCCTCTGTCTGTTAAATGACGTACTGGATCTGTTAACCCTTTTGGTGATTGATCTGGGACCATCATATCACTAATAGGTCCTTCTAGAGCACGCACCTGTTGTACTCCATACCCATTAAAACCTTCATTCCTGTCAGGGCTGGCTCCCATTTCCGCTTCTTGAGGTATGGTGCATCCTGTTAATAATGCGGCCGTGATGACCAAATAACCTACACATTTCATTGGAATCCCTCCTACCTTTATTGTGCGAAGTAAATCCACATCTCAACCTGAAAATATCTAGAAATCAACTTGCAATTTTTGTCGTTTTATTGCTAATTTCATCTATTTATGACTACTTTAGAAGAAACACTTTTCAACATACTTCTAATGGGTATAATAATTTTTATAAATAGACATTTGCTTAGACACACATCAGCGCTACTTTCCCATTTCAGCCTAATCAAGTCGTCTGTTTGTTCATTCTTTTTGAGGTGGAGTGCAATATGATATGTGTAGAAATTGAGCAAAAACGATTACAAATGCTGAACCTTGCTAAAAAGTATGGAATGACAGCAAAAGTAACCGTTGAGTGTAGTCAAGAACTGGACAAGCTTTTAAATTTATTACAAAGAAATTCTCATTAAAGCATTGCAAACATCGTAAACATTTGGTAAGGTAGACACAAATTACGTTATATCTTACTTCATACATTGAAGTGAGGGTAGAGGTGCAAGGATCAAAAGTACTTTAGCGGAGGAGAATGAGATCTGAAGATGCTAATTGGAAAGGGATACTTGCCGAAGTTAATGAGATCTCATGTCTCATTAGCTGGGACTGTTCTAAATAAGGGCAGTACTGTCATATAGCAAAAATTGCTATATGGAGGGCTATCTCACACATTGAATTGGTTTTGCTGCATTTGCTAAACCTAACAACAATGAGTAGAGGCCTCATTGTTGTTTTTTTGTGCCTCCCAGTAGCCCATCTTCCCCTGCGTATATGGAAAATTATTTATGAATTGAGGGTGAATTGGATGAATTTTGGTCGTATTATCACGGCAATGGTCACACCATTTAATCAACATGGACAACTTGATGTACCTGCAACACAAGAGCTCGTAAAACATCTTATCGCAAATGGAACGGATGCAGTCGTCGTAGCTGGAACGACAGGAGAGTCTCCTACTCTCTCTACAGAGGAGAAATTATTGCTGTTTAAAACTGTCGTTGAAACAGCAAATGGCCAAATTCCAGTTATCGCTGGAACAGGCTCAAATAATACTCAAGCCTCAATTGAACTTACAAAACAGGCTGAAGAAATCGGTGTAGATGGAATCATGCTTGTCGTACCTTATTACAATAAGCCTTCTCAAGAAGGAATTTATGCGCATTTTTCTACGATTGCAAATGCAACGAAACTTCCTGTCATGCTTTATAATATTCCTGGGAGAAGTGCAGTCAATATGAATGCAGAAACAACATTACGTTTAGCACAGCTACCTAATGTTGTCACAATCAAAGAAGCTAGTGGCGATTTAGATGCAATTGCAACAATCATTGAACACGCTCCTGAAGGTTTTACTGTATATAGTGGAGATGATAGTTTAGCATTGCCTATGTTATCTATTGGTGGAGCCGGAGTTGTATCCGTTGCGTCCCACATTGTTGGTAACGAAATGCAGCAAATGGTTCGTAACTACCAAGCAGGTCAAGTGACAGCAGCTGCTATGCAGCATCGTCAACTTCTCCCAGTGATGAAGTCTCTATTCATGGCACCTAACCCAACAGCAGTAAAAGCTGCAATGGAAATGAAAGGGATCAAAGCAGGCCCTGTTCGCTTACCTCTTATTCCTTTAACGGCTGAGCAACAACAAGAACTACAATCAGTTGTACAACCAAACATTAATTTTTTTGTTAGCTAATTAATAGACCAACCCGCTCAGAGATCACTCTGAGCGGGTTTTATTCACCTTAATGTCATAACGTTGAATGTTTACAAGGAGCTTAATGAACCTCATAGTAGATAAATCAACTAAATCCTTTTGCTTTCTCATATAAATACTGCACCCCATATAATAAATACGCTTTATAGTGTAAGTAGATAAAAAACTGAAGATGATTTAATTGATTGAGACGTACAATTTTTAATTTTTTAAGAACATCAATGATCGGAAAAGCAAAAATTGCATCAGCTAGAGCATTAAGGAGAACGAACTTTTTAAAGTTTCCAAACGAATATTTAAGTATCCACATAGATAAAGGCATATAGGGGCCAACACTAAAAGGAAGTTCGTCCCTAAGAAATGATTTTTGTTTATCATAAAACTTCCACCAATTCCGCTTATGTCCATACAAGTGATTGATAATCTCAAAAACAATAATAAAAAACCCCGCAAAAGAATAACGTTTTATATTCCGTTTCCCTATAAATATTAAAGATAACCATGGAATCATTAAACCCATATTAAACAAGAAATGTCTTTTTGTTATCATATGACAATTTCACCTCAATCAACTTTTTATTATTATTAAAGTGTCCAATATCATTATTTATATATCAGCAAAAAACCAAACCGGCGTTCGATTTGGTTTTTTACTGATATATAATGTTTCTTTACAATAATGGAGACTTAAGAAAAATGCTACTACACGCTTTTTTTCTGTAATGTTTTAGATATTGTTTTTTGTTTCATCCATGCATTCTCAATATAACCAGTTCCAAATAACACACCGACTACAATAAAAATAAATCCAAATGTTTGATACCAGTATACTTGTTCGTTTAAAAAGATAGCTGAACTAATTAACCCAAAAAAAGGTACAAAGTTATTAAAAATAGCCGTTTGCCCTGCTCCAATTTTTTGGATTGCAGCATTAAACAAAAAATGCCCAACCGCAGTAGCGACAATCGCTGAAACAAAAAAGATAACATAGACGCCTAATGGTGCGCCTATCATCCTTCCAAAACTTCCGGGTTCTAACAGAAAGCTAATGACAAGAAGTCCAACTGATCCAATTAGCAGCATCATGCTTGTCATTTGTTTTGAATCTAAAGTTGCAGTCGCTTTTTTAATATAAATAAAACTAATCGCTTGAACGAACATTGCGATAAAAATATACATCTCACCTAGAGATATAGCCCTATCTCCTCCCCCGCCTTGAATAAAAAGTACACCAATAAACCCTAAACCTATTCCGACGATCCTCCATCTCGTTAAACGATCACCAAGAAAGATAACAGCAAGGATCGAAGTCGATAGCGGAAGAAGCGCTAAAATTAAAACAGCATTCGAAGCATTTGTCATTGTTAAGCCCATTGCTAAGAAATAATGATGAGCAATAACGCCAAAAAGCGCTCCTAAAAGCGTGTATTTCCATTCTTTTTTCGTTAGCTTTCTCATAATTCGACTTCCGAGAATGATAGCAGCTGTTGCCACTCCTGCAGCCATAATTCGAAATACGGTCATTGTTATTGGTGGAAATGCCTCTACTAACACTTTCAACATAACAACATTTAATCCCCAAATAATCATCACAAAAAAGACAATGCCATATGTGAATAGCAGAGATTTTTCTTTCATAGCAAACCGTCCTCTCTACATTCCGTAGTTGTATCTTACCACCACCAATATGTAAGGTCACTATTTTTTCGTGTTACGTAACAATTTTTTAAATGAGACCCCTTACACTTGTGCTAAAACACAAAAAAAACTGACTCAAGAGGTATGCTTTGCCTCATGAGTCACCTTGCTCCTTAAGACGTATGCTCATCTGATATGATTGATAACATCGGCTTTTCATACAAATCACGTGGGAAGTTTGTTAAAAGCTCAACACCTTGATCTGTTATGCGAATCGTTTCCGTTATTTCCACTCCATAATCGTTATACCAAATACCTGGCATTAAATGAAACGTCATATTTGGCTTTAAGATTGTTTCATCTCCTGGCCGGAAACTAACGGTATGCTCTCCCCAATCAGGTGGAAAACTTAATCCAACGGAATAGCCAAGTCTGGAGCTTTTTCTATGCCCATGTTTACCAATTGTTTTACTCCAGATTCGTTCAACTTCTTCTGCACGAATTCCAGGTCGAATAAAATCAAGTGTTGCCTCAATTCCTTCTTCAACGACTTTAGCAAGTTCCTTAACCTCGTTTGGGGCTGTGCCAATTGCCATCGTTCTTGCCATTGGTGCATGATATCGTTTATAGGCACCAGCAATTTCTAAAGTTAAAAAATCACCTTTTTGATAAGGCCGATCCGTCCATGTGAGATGGGGGCAAGACGTATTCTCATTTGTTGGCATCATAGGTACAATCGAAGTATAATCCCCACCAAATTCTTTCGTTCCCTTTATTTGAGCATAATAAATCGCTGCTGCAACATCTGATTCTCGAACACCGACTTGAACACGATCGTATGCTGCTGTCATGGCATTCTCCACAATCTTTCCTGCTCTTTTCATATAAGTGATTTCATTATTTGATTTTATAAGCCGAATCATATTTACCAAGCTTGACGTATCTTTAAATGTCGCATTTGGCAGACCGTGCTTTAACCGTTCATAACAAAGAGCTGTAAAATAATGAACATCCATTTCTATCCCAATCGTTCTCCTACTTTGACCAATTTCCGTTAATATATTAGCGACAAAGTCTATCGGGTGTCGTTCCGTTGACTGAACATAAAAGTCGGGATAGGCAATAATATGGTGTTCATCAAGCCACGTTGTTTTTGCTACACCATTTGCGTCCATTTGACGCCCAATCCATAACGGTTGAGCGTCTTCTAACGTTACAACCATCATTTGATGGACATAAAAGCTCCAAGCCGAATAATTTGTTAAATAATACATGTTGGAAGGGTTAGAAATAAGGAGAACATCGACCCCTTCATCAACCATCCGCTTTTTGACGGCCTCCAACCTTCTCGTGTACTCTTCTAATGCAAACAAAGATTTCACCTCTTTCTAAGCCCCACTCTCATATTTAGAGAACAGCTATTTTTGTAATTTAAAAGCTACAACTTTTTGTTCGGTCATTGCTTCAATTGCATATCGAACTCCTTCGCGACCAATTCCAGAACCCTTTATCCCACCAAATGGCATTCCATCAATTCTCACATCACTGCTATCATTAATCATGACCCCTCCAAATTGAAGCTCATGAATTGCTTGAAATGCTGTTTCTAGCTTCTCTGTAAAAATGCCGGCTTGCAAACCATATCCACTGTCATTTGATTGCTCAATCGCTTCTTGGAGCGAATCAACAGGTTCAATGAGTACGACTGGACCGAAGACTTCTTGTGTTGCAATTGTTGCTTGTATCGGAACATTCGTTAAGACAGTTGGCTCGACATAAGCTTTCTTCCTTTCCCCTCCACAACAAATGGATGCACCTAGTTTCTTTGCTTCAACTATCCAGCTTTCAACTCTCTTTGCTTCATTTTCAGAGATCATCGGTCCGATATCTGTTGTTTCTTCGCTTTTTGTTCCTACTTTTAATTTTTTTGTTTCTTTAACAAATCGAGTTAAAAATGTTTGATACAAGGGATACTCAACATAAATTCGTTGGACGCCAATACAATTTTGACCTGCCACTCCAAATGCCCCAGACACTGTTGACGAAATGGCTTCTTCTACATTTGCATCTTTTAGAATAATGGTTGGTGAATTAGAACCTAGCTCCATCCCTGTTTTCTTAACTCCGGCTTTTTTCGTAATTTCTTTGCCAGTTTCATAGCCTCCCGTGAAAGAAACAAATCTAACATCGTCATGTTCTACTAATGGATCGCATATATTAGAACCACGTCCTGTAATAACAGATAGTATATTTGCTGGCAGTCCCGCGTGTAAGAAAGCTTCTGCTAATCGTAAAGCACTTAATGGAGTCAGAGATGCTGGCTTAACGATAACTGCATTCCCTGCTGCAATAGCTGGACCTACTTTATGTGCAACAAGGTTAAGAGGATCGTTAAATGGGGTAATTGCTGCAACGATTCCTACTGGAAAACGATATACATACCCAACTCTCGTTTCATGACCGGGCATCTGTGAAAAAGGGATCGTCTCCCCATCAATTCTTCTTGCTTCTTCAGCACTTAATCGGAGTGTTTCAATACAGCGAATCACTTCTTTCCTAGCTTCTCGAATTGTTTTACTGCTTTCTGCTACGATTGTATTTACAAAGCTAGTTTTATTTGCCTCTATATAGGAAGCTGCCTTATGAAGAATGTTCATTCTCTCATGCACAGATAAATTTGCACTTTTTTTTGCACCATCTTTTGCCTTTTTAATTGCCTCCTTAACATCTTCCACACTCGCTGACGGTACCGTTGCAATTAATTCACCCGTACCTGGATCAAAGACATCCATTTCTTCCTTTGCCTTAACCCACTCGCCTCCAATTAACATACGCTCTTGAACGATTTGGTTTTTCATTTTATCCCCCCTCTTGTTACCTGTTGCGTTCCATGTGTATTAAATCGATAAGAACGGCAAATCCCGTTTCTTTAATTCCTGCTCCTGCTCCGACAAGTGTAATCGGTCCAGACAAGTCACAGTGATAGGTTATTGCATTCATCGCACCTGATACCCCTGCTAATGGATCATCTAATATCACCATCTCCGGAGCAACAGAACCCTTTACTCCCTCTTCTGTTCTTTTCAATGAACCAATTAATTTCCAACATTTCCCTAATCTCTTTGCTTCTTCTATGGCACTCTGTGTTACACCAGTTATTCCTTTACACGTAACATCGTCTCGTTTCAACGGAACACCCAGGACCACATTCGCTAAAATTAACACCTTATATAAAACGTCGTACCCTTCGACGTCAGCAGTTGGATCTGCTTCTGCATAGCCTTTTTCCTTTGCCTCTTGAAGTGCTTCTTTATAACTAAGCCCTTCTTCCATCCGCATTAACATATAATTCGTTGTACCATTTAAAATACCGCGTATTTCAGTGATATCATTTCCAGTTAAAGTTTCTACTGGTAAACGCAACGCCGGAGAACCGCTCATTACGGCGCCTTCAAAAAACCAGCGGACTCCATTTTCTTCAGCAAGCTTGGATAGCGTATCATATGCTAAGGCAACAGGACCTTTATTTGTCATCACAACATTCTTCTTATTCGAGAAAGCCCAAGTACAATGATCGATAGCAGGTTGGCCTGTAACAACGTCTGTAAACGTCATTTCAACAACAGAATCTGCATTAGATTTCTCGATGGTCTCCTGAGTTGACCAGCCCCTGATAAGACCTGGTTGATCAGGGTATGATTCTAGGCTTCCTGTTTCCTTGATTGAACTCATCACCTTATCTAAACAGAGACCATCTGGATGATGAAGGGACCCCTTATACAAATCAGATATGGAAACAACTTTAAAGTCTAGATGTTCCTTCTTAAGCTTCCACCCTTTTTCTCTTAGAATTTCAACAAACCCTTGACCGACTCCGCCAAAACCAATCAAATCTACTTTATGTGCCACCTTCAATCCCTCCCTTTTTCATCAAAAGTAAGGCTGCTTTCACAAGTGTGTGTGTGCCAATTTCTAACGCACGTTCATCAAAACAAAACGAAGGCTGGTGAAGACTTGTTTTCATGTTGTTCTGATCAGCTGCTCCAAGAAACATCATCGCTCCAGGAATTTGTTTCGTTATATGACTGAAGTCCTCACCGCCTAATCCATATGGTATCGAATGAATAGCAACATTGGGTTCTACTAATCTAATCGCGTTTGAAAGAACACTTACCATGTCAGGGTCATTTATAAGAGCAGGTTCCCCATGATGAAGGTGTAGCCGATAGGAACCACCTAGCGCTTCAATTTGAGCTAATCCTTTATCAAGTTCAGCTGAAAGGTGATTCCTTGCTTTCTCAGAATACGTTCTCATCGTTCCGCGAATGGTTACCTCAGATGGGATTACATTTGAAGAGACTCCTCCAGTAATTTGACAAACGCTTAATACCGATGGTTCAAGGGCAGAAGTTTGTCTTGACGGCAAACTATACAAATATGGCAATATCAAAGAACTTAAATAGATTGGATCAACTGATTGTTCAGGGTATGCTCCGTGTCCCCCTGTTCCTTTAATCGTCACCGTAAAGGTATCGACATTAGCCATTGCCACTCCCGCCTTTAGCTTAACTTCACCTATTGGAATATCTGGATCTAAATGCAAGGCAAAACATGCTTCCACTTCATCTAATGCTCCACTATTTAATACATACTGTGCACCTGTTTTTCCAAATTGATCTTCAGTTTCCTCAGCTGGCTGGAATATACATTTTACTGTTCCATGTAGCAGATTCGCTTCATATAAGCTTGATAGAAAGTAAACTGCTCCAATAAGCATGGCTGTGTGTCCATCATGCCCGCATGCATGCATCACTCCGGTATGACATGACTGATACGGTGCTTTCGTCATCTCTGATATCGGCAGAGCATCAATATCGGCACGGAGCCCAATAACTGGGCGCTCTCCATCCCCAACTGTTGCAATGACCCCTGTATCTAATCCAATTTGATCTCTCCCTGATTGAATCAATACACCTGGCAACCCTTTAATTTGTCGAATGATATAGGCAGTTGTTTGTTTTTCTTCAAAACTTAATTCTGGATACTGATGTAGATGT
This sequence comes from Halalkalibacter flavus, assembly GCF_036663575.1. Classification (NCBI taxonomy): domain Bacteria; kingdom Bacillati; phylum Bacillota; class Bacilli; order Caryophanales; family Bacillaceae; genus Halalkalibacter; species Halalkalibacter flavus. Next base: position 121,468 of record NZ_JAWRVK010000006.1, on the reverse strand, counting down.
CTTCTCCACTTTACTAATTGTTTCTGCCACTGACCTTTTCCCACATGACATCACCCTTATTACAGCTTTATTTGAGGGCCATGAAAAGGACGGTTTTTCCTTATTCAATGGCTTTTTATTTCATTGAGTGCTTGCTTTAAATCATTTAGTAAATCGTCAATATCTTCTATCCCGGCAGAATAGCGTACTAATCCTTCTGGTATCCCTAAAGCAGCACGTTCTTCCGATGTATTTTCAACATGACTTGTCGTTCTTGCAGGACCAACGGTTGTTTCAACAGCACCTAAATTTGCAGCACGATGAGCATACTCTAACTTTGGTAGAAACTGACGAACAGCATCTAATTCACCTTTTAAGGCAAAGCTCAGCATCCCGCCAAAGCCCTTCATTTGCTTTTTAGCAATCTCATGGCTTGTGTGTGTTTGAAGCCCTGGGTAATACACTTGTTCTACTTTTTCATGATTTTCTAAAAATTGAGCGACTTTCATCGCATTTTCTTGCTGCTTTTCCACGCGCAACTTTAATGTTTTCATCCCTCTCAGAATGAGATAGGCTGCCATAGGATCCATTGTAGCTCCATTTATTTCACGATAATGATAAATATCCTTAACAAGGGATTCTGACCCACAAACAACCCCGCCTAACGCATCTGCATGACCACCAAGAAACTTAGTAGCACTATGAATAACAAGATCCACTCCAAGCGTTAACGGGTTTTGATTAATCGGGGTTGCGAATGTATTATCAACGAATACAAGCGCGTCAACTTTTTTCGCCGCTTTTGTAATTCGGACAATATCCGTAATTTTGACTGTTGGGTTCGTTGGCGTTTCTAAATAAACCAATTTACAGCCTTTTGCAATTTCTCTTTCCATTTCCTCATGATTTCCTGTTTCAACGAGCTCGACTTCTATATTTAATCTAGGTAGAAATTCCGAGAATATTTTATTTGTTCCTCCATAGGTATCTTTAATAGAGACAACTCTATCACCAGGTTTAAGTATCGTAAGAAGTGAGTTTGATATGGCTGCCATTCCGGTTGAAAAACTAGTAGCAGCTTCTGCATGTTCTAATATTTTCACTTTGTCTTCAAAGGATTGCACAGTCGGGTTCGTATTTCTTCCATATATATGACCTTTTCGTTTTCCAATCGCCACTTCATACCACTCATCGATATCATCATAATTGTAGGCAACACTATGCACGACTGGAACTTGAGTTGCTCCGTGTACCAAATATTCTTTTTCCCCTGCCCAAACTGACTTTGTACCTGCTTGTAAACGATTTTTTGCTTCCATGTTGCCACCCCTCTCTTTTGTTACTTTCATCATATTCATTTACATAGAGCAAAACATTCATCAATTTGTATGAAAAAAAAAGACGGTTATTCATCTTTTTTTACAAATGTTCTGACATTGTCTTACAATAGAAGATAATCATATTCATTTTGTAACGTAATAACCTTGTTGTAAGGAGGACGGTTTTTATGACAATTACAATGAATCGTGTTCAGTCGTTAGAAATTCTCAAATCAGCAGTCACTCGGACGGGCGTATCCGAATTAGAAAAGACCACTGTAGATTGGGTATCCGTGATTGAAACACCTGTCGAAACTTTTGTTCGTAAAAATGAACTCGTTCTCACAACTGGGGTTGGCTGTGCCAATAATGAACAAACATTCTATGAATTTGTAAAAGAAATAATCGAAGCAGGTGCTTCAGGACTCGCTATTGCAATCGGCCCTTTTGTGAAAGTGATCCCAAATTCAATCATTGAGCTCGCAAACAAGCATCAGTTCATTTTAATTGAATTAGATTGGTCCATTCGATTTTCTGATATCTTAGAGCAAGTCCTTGCAGAAATTCATGAACAAAAACATCTATACCTTGAAAAAATTGAAAATATTCGAAAATCTCTACTCGAGTTCATCCTATCTGGTAAGTCCTTAAACCTTGTTGCTGATCATGTAGCTAAGTCCATTGATTGTGGAGTGTTAATTGCAGATAAACGTGGTGTCATCCGCGGCAAGTCAGACCCTTTTCCTGACGACTTATCGACTAAGTGGGCTGATTTTTTGCATAAGCAACTAGAAGAGGACGGAATATATCACTCTCTTGACCAAACGTTTGAATGGATTGAGTATGACGGTGGGTATGCCTTACAAATAACGATTCACTCTTCCGGAAACATTCAAGGCTATATCGTTGTTGGTGGGTTTGGAGCTGAACCTTTTAGTGAAGAGGAACATTCTGAGTGGGTAATGTTACTTGAACACGTAACGACCGCTGTTGCCATTCATTTCTTACACGAACAAGCAGCTAAGGAGGCTGAATGGAGGTTACGAGATGATTTTGTTTGGGAGTTATCTAGAGATGCCATCCCTTCAACCGAGCTTATGCTATCAAGAGCAAAATCCCTTAATTATCAAATTAACCTACCATATATATGTCTAGTCGGGAAACCAGAACAGCTTGAACAAAGCTTTCGGTCAATGAAGCATTTATCGATTACATTTGACCACTGGCTGCATGAATGGATTCGTCATATGGAAGAAGAAGCTGAATCGATCGCTAAATCGATGGCATTAAAATCAATGGTAACATACCAAAATGAAGAACTAATCATCTTTCTGGAAGTTAATCATCATGTTATGGAACAAGCAAAAACCTATATCAACAAGCTACAAACTCGTTTTCAATTCCTTAATCCTTCGATCTCCATTACTTGGGGCATTGCTAAGCAATATGGTTATTCTTGTTTTGGAACTAGTTATCAAGAAGCAAAAAAAGCATTAGAAATAGGTCGGAAAAGGAATGGAAGAAATAGCATATCTGTTTATGCGGATACAAAAGTTGATCGTGTAATGGATAACTTATTGAAAAACGATGAATTAATCGACATCGCAAAATCAATTCTTGATTCTCTGCTTCGCTATGCTGAAGAAAGACAAATTGACCTTCTCTATACTTTTACCGCATACCATCATAATCATGGGAATGTTAGTCAAACAGCAAGGGAATTAAATTTACACCGTCAATCACTTCTTTATCGTTTACGAAAAATTGAATCGTTAACGAATTGTTCCTTAGATGATCCTGACGAATTGTTTTTACTGGATTTAAGCATTCGGTTATGGCTTCATGGAATGGATATGAAAGAAGCCGAGTATAGAACATAATTCTATACTCGGCTTTGTTTCAAATGATTATGATAATCCATATTCTTTCTTACACTCTTCTAATTTTTCTAACGAAAGCTGGGCCCACTCCGTCTGCTCACCCTCTAACTTGCTAATCTCATCATGTAGAGCTTTCTGAAGTGAATCCTTATAACTCGGTACTTCCCCTTCATATGCCTTTAAAGACGAGAGAGGCACCCACGTTTTCTCAAACTCAGACAAAGCTTTCCGCTGATGAAATAAAGGTACATCTGTCATCTTCGGGTTGTGAAGATCACCTTGTGTGGGATGTTTAATAACAGCTTTAACTTTCACAAGAGCACGGCCATTCTCCTCTTGTCTTTCAAGTAATTCCGCAATATAGGCCCCTGTTTTGTAAAATGCTCGTACATATTCAACTTCTGCCACTATTACCCCTCCTTATATACCACCGAACCCTACTATAAACATAGCTAGCAAGTAAACAATAATTAAGAAAAATCCAATAGCAAAGCACCATATGGCTCGCTTCTTTTTTTGGTGGAGAATACTATAAATACCGATTCCACCAAACAAACCTGTCAATAAAAACAATAGAAATGCAGTTATAACGATGATGATTTCTTGTGACATATATCCTCCTTATAACCCAGGCACTAACCAAGTAAAGAGTCGCCACATAAATTCAGATACAGGTACAAAATATTTTTCAGATATGGCTCCTAAAGAACTTGTATCTGAGAAACTGTCAATAATGATAAACGTAAAAGTTATTAAAATGGCAATAATCGTAATTGCTAAGATGACAGCTAATACAAGCGCATAGGCTAGTATAACTCGAATCGTCCACTTTAACCATTCTGGACGTTTTTTTTCTTCCATACGTGATTCCAAAAAAACCCCTCCAACAGCATTGATCGTTCATACCTTAATCCTACCAAAAAAAACAAAGAAATTAAGTAAGATTTACGAAAAAATAATGAACAACGTCTTAATCCAGTTTAAGTTTGGTGAGAATTTCCTGTATTGGTACACCCTCTGGCGTTGATACACACTAAAATCAAAATCATCAAGCTTTATGATCGTTGTTTCTTCGTTTTTATTTTCTTCCATATGAATAGTATCATTTAATTCTTCACTTCTAATATTGTGTTTGGGTTCCTCATGTTCTCTCTCTATAATAGCAACCTGTAATACACCTTCTCTATCTTCATACGTTATAGACTCTATTGTATAGTTTTCTACTTTCTGAATTCCTTTAACTTGTAAAATAACGAGAACCCAAATGGTAACAAATATCGAAGCTGCGAACAAAATTGCTAGTAATTGCTTAATCATAGTAGAACCTTTCTTATTCATATTCAATATAAAAATTATATCATATGAATAAATAAGCTGGAGTATGAAAGACCACACTTTCAAAGGATACAAAAAAAGACCGTGTATATTATGAGTATACACGGTCTGTACTATTCCATCTTGGAGGCATATCTTTGCCCCAATGAATATTTCCAATAGTATGATGTTTTTCATGTTTATCTAGGTACGTATGGTAGTGAAAATTAAATACATAGCCTTGCTTAGGTGGTTGATCTCTTCGTACATGAAAGCGGAAGATATCTTCTCGAGTTTCTTCGTTGTATAGGTGAAAAATTTTCTCTCCTAAACCAGCCGATGGACTAGTCGACATTTTAATTTGCTCCCAGTCTTTATCGGACAATGTTTCAGTTGTTTCACGTAAGACAGAATCGAGTCGAGGTAAAATTTGTTCTTCAAAAGGCATATTTATTTTTTCACTAATTACTGTGCCAAATTTCAACATACTCTGTTCGGCTGCTTGTTTCATAATATAATCATTAATTACATCGGCTGATGATGCATTCCTATGAATATATTGCTCAATCTTAGCTGGTAATACATCCCCGAACAAATCATAACTATCTTCATTTACTTGATATATTAGCGGATTCTCATTACTTTCACCTTGTGTCTTCTGTGGCTCTTCGGCTTGTACGTCTCGAACAAAATCGATCGAAGGAACAAACAGTCCAAATGTAAGAAGAGCTGATGAAATGACGAGGCCACGCTTCACTTGTCGAAGCATATTCATACGCCCTTTCATAGTTTCAATTTTCTATTAACTCTATTCTCTCATGAAATCTATGAAAACGCCATTACAATCCCGTTACAAGCTTATGAAATTCTATGGTAAATTTGAACTCCCCATTAAGTAACGATCGCATTCTCTTGCTGCTTCGCGTCCTTCATGAATTGCCCAAACGACTAAGCTTTGACCACGACGATTGTCTCCAGCAGCAAACACACCAGGAACACTTGTCATGTATTTTCCGTACTCTGCTTCAATTGTAGAGCGAGATGTCGTTTCAATTGACAACTCTTCAATTATACGTTCTTCCGGACCAGTAAAACCGATCGCTAAAAATACTAGATCAGCCGGCCAAACCTTTTCAGTACCAGGAATAGGTGTACGGATTTTTCTACCTTTGTCATCAATCGTTGTTTCTACACCAATTGTATGGATTTCTTTCACGTTTCCATCTTTGTCACCAACAAACTTCGTTGTGCTAACTTGATAACTACGAGGATCTGTACCATAAACTGCTTTCGCTTCCTTCTGACCATCTTCTACTGTGTGGATAATAGGAAATAATGGCCAAGGATTCTTATCCGAACGCTCATCAGGCTTTTGGCGATTAATATCAAATTGAGTAATTGATTTTGCACCGTGTCGCACTGATGTTGTAATACAGTCAACCCCTGTATCTCCACCGCCAATAACAATAACATTTTTGTCTTTTGCAGAAATGTAATTGCCATCTTCATGGTTTGAGTTTAATAGACTTTTCGTATTAGCTGTAAGGAAATCCATCGCATAATGAATTCCTTTTAATTCACGACCTTCTACTTCTACATCACGCGGTTTTGTAGCACCAGTACATAATAGAACAGAATCGAAGTCCTTTTTTAATTGTGCTGCTGAGATATCTTTTCCGATCTCTACATTTGTCTTAAATGTGATTCCTTCTTCTTCAAGAATTTTCACACGGCGTTCAACGATATGGTTGGCAAGTTTCACATCAGGAATTCCGTATGTTAAAAGCCCACCGATACGGTCTTCACGCTCAAACACCGTCACAGAATGACCTGCTTTGTTCAACTGAGCTGCAGCTGAAAGACCAGCAGGACCAGATCCTACAACAGCAACTTTCTTGCCCGTTCTTTTTGAAGGGGGCTGTGGTACGATCCAGCCTTCTTGAAATCCACGCTCAACAATATGATACTCAATGCTCTTAATAGAAACAGCATCATCACTAATGGCTACTGTACAAGACCCTTCACAAGGGGCAGGACATACTCGACCTGTAAATTCAGGGAAGTTATTTGTTTTGTGCAGTCTTTCAAGTGCTTCCTTCCATTTACCACGATATACTAAATCATTCCATTCTGGAATTAAATTGTATACAGGACACCCAATTTCTCCAGACCCGTCCATAGTTGTTCCAGTTTGACAAAAAGGAACGCCACAATCCATACAGCGAGCTCCTTGTTGGCGTAAAGCTGGTTCAGGCATTAAAATTTGAAATTCTTTCCAACTTTTTGTCCGTTCAAATGGATCTCGTTTCGTTGGATTCTCTCTTCTATATTCAATAAATCCAGTTGGCTTCCCCATCGCATTCACTCCAATCTCTTCTATCTCTACAAAAATTAGAAGGAAAGATGAACTCAGAAGGACGGCCTGATCTTAAGTTAACGATCCGTCAACTTAAGATCGATAATGCCGCCCATTGAGACACCTTAACTATTTTCCACTTACACGAGACTTATCACTCTTATTTTCATCAAAAGCAACCATCACAGCATCACTATCTGTAAGCCCTTCTTGCTTCACTCGATTAATAGCTTCAAGCATTCTCTTATAATCTTTCGGAATCACTTTGACAAACTTCGCTAATGATTCGTTCCAGTTTGCAAGAACAGCAGCTGCTTTTGTACTCTTCGTATAAGCAGAATGTTTTTCAAGTAGTGTACGTAATAGATCCATATCTTCTTGTACTGTTATATCTTCTAAATGCACCATTTCTTTGTTGCATTTAGAAGAGAATGTTCCATCTTCATCAAGTACAAACGCTATACCGCCAGACATACCAGCAGCAAAGTTTTTCCCAACTGAGCCAAGGTTCACTACAACTCCGCCAGTCATGTACTCAAGACCATGGTCACCAACACCTTCAACAACAACACTCACACCGGAGTTACGAACAGCGAAACGCTCCCCAGCAATACCATTAATATATGCCTCTCCGCTTGTTGCACCATAGAAAGAAGTATTCCCGATTAGGATATTTTCTTCAGCTTTAAATGAAGACCCTACCGGAGGATGAACGATAATTTTTCCACCTGATAATCCTTTACCAGTATAATCATTCGCGTCACCTTCAAGGCGTAAGGTCATTCCTTTTGGAATAAAGGCACCAAAGCTTTGACCAGCTGAACCTTTAAAGTCAAACGTAATCGTATCTTCAGGTAATCCTTCAGCCCCGTAACGTTTACTAATTTCGCTTCCGACAATCGTACCAACAACACGGTCAATGTTTTTAATAGTAAATGTACCTTGAACTTTATCACCATTTTCTAGAGCTGGCTTACTAGCTGCTAAAAGTTCTCTTGCATCTAGTGACAACTCAAGCTGATGATCCTGGCTCTTTGTACAGTAGTTACTCTCATGATCTTCTGGATTCGGTTGGTAAAGCAAGTTTGATAAATCAATGTGCTCAGCCTTCCAGTTATCTACCTCTTTATTTGGTTCAAGAAGATCTGTACGACCGATTAATTCATCCAACTTCTTAAATCCTAGTTCAGCCATAAGCTCACGGATCTCTTGTGCCACAAAGTGCATGAAGTTTTCAACGTGTTCAGCTTGACCCATATACTTTTTGCGAAGTTCAGGGTTTTGCGTAGCAATACCGACAGGACAAGTATCTAAGTGACATACACGCATGATGATACAGCCTAAAACAACAAGTGGTGCTGTTGAGAAAGCAAACTCTTCAGCTCCAAGTAATGCAGCAACAACGACATCACGGCCCGTCATTAACTTACCATCTGTCTCAAGTGTTACACGGTTACGTAAGTTGTTTAGTAGAAGTGTTTGGTGAGTTTCTGCTAGACCAATTTCCCACGGTAAACCAGTGTGTTTGATACTTGTTCTAGCTGCAGCTCCAGTACCACCATCATAACCACTAATGATAATTCCGTCTGCACGGCCTTTTGCAACCCCAGCTGCAATTGTACCAACACCTGTTCCAGCAACAAGCTTCACGCTCACTTTTGCTGTCGGATTCGCATTCTTCAGGTCATGAATAAGCTCAGCTAAATCTTCAATTGAATAAATATCATGGTGTGGCGGTGGTGAGATAAGACCTACACCTGGTGTAGAACCACGAACTTCTGCAACCCAAGGATAAACCTTGTTTCCAGGTAATTGACCACCTTCACCTGGTTTTGCCCCTTGTGCTACTTTAATTTGGATCTCATCCGCATTTACAAGGTAATGACTTGTAACCCCAAACCTACCTGAAGCTACTTGTTTAATAGCACTTCTACGTAAATCTCCATTTTCATCAGGAGTAAAACGAGCTGGATCTTCTCCACCTTCTCCTGTATTACTCTTTCCACCAATACGGTTCATAGCAATCGCAAGTGTTTCATGTGCTTCTTTTGAGATCGAACCAAATGACATAGCACCAGTACGGAAACGTTTGAAGATTTCTTCTACCGGTTCAACTTCCTCTAGCGGAATAGATTTACGGCCATTCTTAAACGCAAGCAATCCACGTAACGTTGTTTGCTCTTTTGTCTGTTCATTGATTGCATTGGAATACTTCTTAAATAAGTCATAATTGTTATTCCGACATGCATTTTGCAACATGTGAATCGTATGAGGATTGTATTGATGCGGATCCCCATTACGACGCCATTGAAGGTCATCACCTGGATCTAACGCCTTATCTACACCTTCTTGTTTTGAATAAGCACGATTATGACGTGTACGTACTTCTTTTTCAATTATTTCTAGATTCACTCCACCAATTCTAGTTGTTGTCCACGTAAAGTAGCGATCTACGACCGATTCATGTACACCCACAGCTTCAAAAATTTGTGCACCTCGATAACTTTGAATTGTTGAAATACCCATTTTTGATAAAACTTTCATAATTCCTTTTGCCGCAGCTTTAACATATTTGTTTACTGCTTCAAGATAAGAAATCTCTTCAAGTAATCCATCTTGAATGAGTCCATCAATCGAATCAAATACAAGATAAGGATTAATTGCTTCAGCACCGTAGCCTAACAAACATGCAAAGTGATGAACTTCTCTAGGCTCACCAGATTCAACTAGCAAGCTTACTTTTGTTCTCGTCCCTTGACGGATTAAGTGATGATGTAAGCCTGAAACTGCTAGCAGTGCAGGAATCGCTGCTTGTGTCTCGTTCATTCCACGGTCACTTAAAATGATTAGCGTGTGGCCGCATTTAATCGCAGCGTCAGCACGAGCAAATAGCGAATTTAGTGCATCTTCTATTTGACTATCTTCCTTTGAAACATCAAACAAGATTGGTAACGTAATAGATTTGAAACCTTCCATTTTATTATGGCGAAGCTTCGCTAACTCTTCATTGTCCAAAATTGGATAAGGAAGATGAATGTGACGACAGCTTAATGGTTCTGGATTCAGCAAGTTACGTTCTGCTCCAATAGTCGTACCAGTAGCCGTAACCACTTCTTCGCGAATCGCATCAATAGCTGGATTCGTTACTTGAGCGAATAGCTGTTTGAAATAGTTGTACAAAAGTTGAGGTCTCTTAGATAAGACAGCGAGTGGTGAATCATACCCCATTGAACCAACAGGATCGACTCCATCTTTTACCATTGGCTGGATGACCTTTGACAACTCTTCATACGTATAGCCAAAAGCAAGTTGGCGTGTACCAAGGTTTTTAAAGTCCGTATTTTCAACATGAGCAGTCTCAAGGACGTCTTCAAGGTTGATTAAGTGCTCGTTTACCCAATCTTCGTATGGATGTTCACTAGCAATCTGGTGCTTAATTTCTTCATCAGGAATAATACGGCCTTCTTCCGTATCAACTAAAAGCATATGTCCTGGGTGAAGACGTTCCTTATAAAGGACGTTTTCAGGATCAATATCAAGAACCCCAACTTCAGATGACATAACGATATAATCATCTTTTGTTACATAATAGCGAGACGGACGTAATCCATTTCGATCTAAACATGCTCCAATTTGCTTTCCATCTGTAAATACAATTGCTGTAGGGCCATCCCAAGGCTCCATTAACGTGCTATGGAACTGATAGAATGCTTTCTTTTCAGCACTCATTTGCTCATCATTTTGCCATGGTTCTGGGATCATCATCATTGCTGAATGAGCCATCGATCGGCCTGCTAATGATAAGAATTCAATCGTATTATCAAACATCGATGAGTCCGATCCACTACTATCAACAATTGGAGAGATTTTCTCAATGTCCTCACCAAACGCATCTGTTTTAAACATAGCTTCACGCGCATGCATCCAGTTAACATTTCCTTTTACTGTGTTAATCTCACCGTTATGGATCATATAACGGTTTGGATGTGCCCGCTCCCAGCTCGGGAATGTATTTGTACTAAATCTTGAGTGAACAAGTGCAATCGCTGTTTCAAAATCAGCATCAGGAATATCTAAGAAAAACTGATCAACTTGTTCTGTTGTTAACATCCCTTTGTAGACAATTGTACGACTGGAAAAACTTGCAAAATAAAATGATTCATCTGGTGGAACAAGATCAGCAAGTTCGTGTTCAGCACGTTTGCGAATCACGTAAAGCTTACGTTCAAAATCTAATTCCGTTTTAAGTTCTGAGTTGCGCTTAATAAATAATTGACGAATAAATGGCATTGCTGCTTTTGCCGCATTACCAAGCATGGAATCATCAACAGGAACATCGCGCCAGCCTAGAAGTTCCAAGTTTTCTGTTTCTATAATGGATTCTAGCCCTTTTTCGCAGTTTTCCCGTGCTTCTTCATCCTGTGGCAAAAATAGCATCCCTACTCCGTAGTCGCCTGCTTCAGGAAGAGCTATACTATCTGCTAAACAGACTTTTTCAAAGAAACGATGAGGAATTTGTAACAGGATCCCTGCACCATCTCCTGTATTTACTTCGTCACCTTGCCCACCACGATGTTCTAAATTTCGTAGAATTTGAAGTGCATCTTCAACTACTTGATGCGACTTCTTCCCTTTCATATGGGCTAAAAAGCCGATACCGCAATTATCATGCTCAAATTGTGGATCATATAGGCCTTGTTTTTTCGGTAATTGTGCGTACCGCATTGGCATCAACCCTTTCTCCAAAAAAGTAAAAATCAATCAACTCTCCCCAAAAAGCTATGAGCTAATATACAGGATCATATCATTTTTCTGACATTTCGGCAAATTGAAATTTGCTGAAATGTGTAATGAAAGCGCTTTATGTATGGTATTTCCTCAAAAAATTTTTATTAATTGTTCAAATCGACTAATTATTATTCCGTATAAAAATTCCATTTCATTGTATAAAAATTCATCACTTTTGTTCATTTAATTATTTTTTATAAAAATTATTTTAGGTTTCAAACAACATGTCAACTTTGTCTAAGCTCTCTCCATTAGGCCCATATCCTTGCTCAATCAAACGAATGGTTCCTTTTTTAGAAAACAGAATGACCGTAGAAGCGCGAGTACCGTAATAAGAACCCTTAATAAAAATCGGCGAAAGCATACGTTCAATCTCAATAGGAACACCTGTACTAGGGAGCTGGTCATCGCGAAATAATGTTTCATCCTTTAGAATATCCATGCATCGTTCAATCAGACACTCTTCATTCATAGACTCTAAGAAAACGTCTGAAAGTTTTTCTTTCAGTTTTCTAGCCTTTGGCCAGTCTGTATTTAACTGGGCATTGCTAACTACATGTAACCCACTTTCTAATCTTTCACTATTTGCCCTGTTAGAACTATAAAGCCATTGATCACCTTCACCTGTAATCAGGTTAAAGCCTTGATATAGATCTTTTTCTTGCAACACTTTCCTTACATATGCTTCTGGTTCATCGTTATGAAGTAAGAAGTCGGTAACTAATGCTCCTCGTGATTTCATGTCTTCAACGCTTCGCTGTTCCCTCACATTCGTCACTGCTGCAAGCCTTCCACTCTTGGTCACCCCTAACCAGGTGCCACCCTTATCAAGATCTCTTCCTGCTACTACAGCGGTATCACCCGTCCATAAATGTGCTCGTTCTGTTGCACGATTAAAAAACTCGTCTCTATTGCTGACTAATACTACGTCATATTCTGAATGTACATGTAACCCTATAGCAAGCAGACACATATAATCACACCTTTCACACAAGCTTTATGTCAAAAATGATAAAAGAAAATTTTTCATCTTACCATTGATACAGCTTCCCTCTTCCATGTTTAACATACTTATTTAATTCACTACATCTATCTAGAGGATGATTGTATTAATCCCTAAAATCCATCATAATATTACATAGCTTGAAACTGGATGAGTATTCATTACGTAAGATAAAATAAGGAAAGAGATAAAAAATTGCTAAAAGATCGACCTTATCCTTTTAGCAGCAACCACACCATTGACAATAGAGGAGGAATGATTCCTATGAGTAAGGCTAGCAATCAAACAAATAATGTATTAGACCAATACAAGCAAGACGAAGACCTATCAAAACTCCTAAACTCATTAGATTCTTTAGGAGAAGACGAACAACGTGAAGCCGGAGAATCTTTAGAAGCATTAAAGCGCCCCGTAAAAGAAATGATGCAAGATCAATCAAATCAATTACCTACTCAGCTACATCAATTAAAGGAAACAGTCAGTCAGTTAGAACCAACTTATTTGAAGGAAAGTCAGACAAAAAAATGGATTAACAAACTTTTGCGACGTAACCCGATTGAACAATATGCTCGTAAATATCAAACGGTCGAAGCACAGGTCGATGATATTGTTGAGGGGCTTTTAAGTGGAAAAGATAAGTTACAAGAAGATACACTCATGCTTCATCAACTAAAAAGTGTCGCTAAGGAGCGGATTGCTAATTTAAATGAACAAATTGATTTAGGCAATCAACTAAATAAGATGCTTGAAGATGAAATGGTAAAAGAACAATGGGCTGATAACCCAAATGAATTAAAAAAAGGCCAGTTGAAAGTCATTTCTCGTGTGAAAAACATGTCTCAGGCAGTTATGGTATTACAGCAATCATTGGCTTCTGTTGATTTAATTGTTGAAAATAACGACAAGCTTGAAGAAGCGATCTTTAACGCAATTACAATGACGAAAAACGTGATTACGGTATCGGCTTCGATCCAATTAGCGTTGTCAAATCAGCAGAAGGTCATTAAAGCAGTCAAACATGTTAATGAGGCAACTGAATCGATGTTATTGTCTAACTCTGAACTGTTAAAACAAAACACAGAAGAAACATTAAAAACTCTTGAAGAGCCTGCTATTGCGATTGAATCGTTTCGCAAAGCATACAACAATGTTTTTGAAGCCATTGAATTAACAGAGAAATCAAATGAACGGATTGTGCAGACAGGTCAAGAATTTATTCAAGAGCTTGACTCATTAAATAAGGAAATGAGAACAAAATTATTAAAGTAATGGGCGAGTTATGTAGAAAGGCGGGGTTTGATGGAGTGGGTAGATAAAATGAAGTTGATGTTTACACCGGCTCATAAAAAGCCGGTCGAGGATCACATTATTAGAGATACCGCGACAAGAAGTATGCTAGAGGATGCAGAAGACTTGCTTGTTAGAATGGCCGAAAACGCCCCTTCTTCTAATCAAAAGAAATCCATCCGTCGCAAACAAAAAGAATGGCTGATTAAAGTAAAAATAAATCATAAATATATTTCTGTCGCAATGCTGGATCAAAAACACTCATCTTCCCCTATTAAAAAACGGATCGTCATCGTTTGTTTTCGTAAATATATGAAAGCTAAAAATGGAATTGGCATATGTAAAGAAGCTTCGATTCGCTACATTAAGGATGGACGAGCGCACATTCGCTCCGTTCGTGAACCATCCTTATTTCAAAGTCTTTTTTACCGTATTCACCATCTTGATTTAGCCTATTCAAATGATGCGGTGACGATTCAACAATCAGCTAAAGATTTATTAACAAATCAGCAACATTTGTTACAAGAAACAAAAACAAATGATTTATCGATGTTACTTGAAGAAGCGAAGCGTTATGTCCGAACAGTAAATCAGTTTTCCGTTGATCCACTCATTGAAATTAAAATGCAGAGACTTATACAACAAGGAGAGAAACTACAAACTGATTTTACATTGTTAGATTTCGAGGAACGTCATACAGTAAGGCGTATGTTTAAAGAAGACGTCCCCTCCATTATTCATACTTATTTATCGCTTTCATTAAAACATCAGTTAGATCATAAAGAAGAGCTTTATGTTGCTTTATCTAAAATGGAATTAACATTAATTCGTTTTGTCGAGCGTTTGGAACAACTTCGTGTGGAACGGATGAATCATTTATTAAAATTACAGTCTGTAAGGTATGATAAATAAAATCTCAAAAATAGACTATGCCATTTGTAATTATTTTCCTTGTCACCTTTCATTTCATTGCTTACACTTAATGTAAGTGTTTTCGATTGATTGGAGGCTATATTACATGTCTACTATTATAAAACTGTCACCGTCTATCTCCCTAATAGACGGCTATGACTCAAACCTTCCCTTCAGAACAGGTACATACGTTTTACATGAGGAAAAAACAACGTTAATAGAAAGCGGTCCGTCCCCTTCTGTCTCACATGTATTAAAGGGCCTTAAAGCACTTGATATTAATCCCTTAAATGTGGCTTATCTTATTGTAACTCACATCCACCTAGACCATGCAGGTGGAGCGGGGCTTTTACTTGAACACTGTCCAAATGCAAAACTCATCGTCCACCCTAGAGGGGCAAGACATATGATTAATCCCTCTCGCCTAATAGACGGTGCAAGAGCTGTGTATAGGGATAAATTTGAGAGTTTCTTTGATCCAATCGTACCTGTTTCAAAAGAGCGTGTTATTGAAAAAAATGATGGTGAATCATTGCAGATCGGGCAGGATTCGATACTTACTTTTTATGACACACCTGGTCACTCTGCCCATCACTTTAGTATTTATGACTCAAAATCGAAAGGAATCTTTACTGGGGATACATTAGGTGTACATTATGAACTCTTGCAAAAAGAAGGATATCACTTTGTCCTCCCTTCAACGTCCCCAAGCCAATTTGATCCAAAAGCTATGTTAGAGTCGTTGAAAAGGATTGAAGATCTTAACGTAGAAGTAATCTATTTTGGTCATTTTAGCGCATCGTATGAACCAAGTTTGGTTTCTAGTCAAATTAGAAAATGGCTCCCTCTTTTTGTTTCTGAAGGTCAATCTATTTACGACAAAAAAGAAAGTGAAGAGAAACTTGCTAAAACGTTACTTGCAATGATTCAAGAAGAACTTGACCTACAACAGATTCCGAGAAATCACCCTGTTTATGACCATATACAACTTGACTTACATATTTGTTCAATGGGGATTTTTCATTACCTTCAAAAAAAAGAGATACAGTAAGTACTTCGTCATGAGACTGGATAAATCGGCCTACTTGCGTAAAGTAGGCCCACCTTATTATAATGTGAATACCATTTTTATGATTAGATACAATCACCGATGAAGTGAGGGGTTTTATGGACCGGAAACAAGCACAATTAAACATTGGCAATGTCGTGAGAATAGATGAAGGTGATTCAGGTACGTATTACGGGATACTAGAGAAAGTAATTGCTGAACCTAGAAAACCATGGCGAGGAATAGTGGTTATCCAAGGCGTTTTTGACCTACCTAATTTAGTAGATGTAGATAAGGAAAATCACTCAGAAATCCCGCCACTTCTATATAAACAAGGAGAAACACGTGAATTTGAAGGAATAAAATTATCGGTAGTATTGGATGACGATCTTCCAGAAACATTTGAGATGAGTGTTAATAAAGCTGTAAGGATCCGACATTTTGAATGGCAAAGGGAAATTGAAAGTCTTAAAACAAAACAAGATATGTTATTGCACTATCTTTCTACTTCTAATGTAAATCTAGACAACTTCCAATCAAACAAACACTCTGACGTAATCACCTATACGTTTCATCATGACGGCGATCGTTTTATTTTAATTGACGAGAACGAAGAACGTCTTGATTTAGAAGACTGTCCTTTTACGATGAAGTGGGAAGCGCAAAATGAAAAAATGATTGGTACATATGATCGAAATGGTATATTTGTTTCAGAGCATGGATATCGATATAGCCCAAAAGAAGGCGATCTCTTTATGATCGATCGTGAGCAATTTGATCCTTATGTCATTCTACGGAATGAACTAGAACCAGCTGCTCTATCATCGCTTGAAAAAAACTTGGAACATTTCCAACTTTCTCACGAAGATTTGGTAGATTGTCATAACTCACTATTAACTCAACTACTAAATACAAAAGATCAAAGAACGTTTCGCGGTGCTAATTTTTTACTTTATAAAGGCCCTGAAGGTATGATCCTCGTGCAGCATCATTATGAACGAACCCTTCATCATGACAAAAATGATCGAATTTACGATCGGTTTGAATTTACGACTGATCAAGGCAAACGAGCAATCGCCACATATACAAATGAATATTCTATATAATGGCAAAGGGGGTGTCTCAAAAGGTCAAAAATAGACCTTTGAGACCCCCCCTTTTTTATTCGTCTATTTTGTTTGTTCGGCCTAAATACCATTCAAGCAACTGATCAGCTGTCTTTCTATCAAGATCTATGACGGTAAATGATTTTCCGATAACACTTGATAATATCGAAAAGCGAAAGCTAGCTAATTGTTTTCGCCTTTGAAAAAAGGATGTCTGAATTTCAGCTGCTTGTATTTTAGGCTTTTCTGAGACAACGAGCATTTGACTTATTTTCCGATAACGAATCCATACATGTGTTTGATTGATTCCTGCCCCAGCATCTCGGTATTGCCAAAATCCAAAAACAAGGCAAATGGCAACAACAATAAACCCATAATAACCCGCGGGATGGATGAACCAGCCAATAATGATTGTAGCTAGCAAAGGGACTGCAGTTGAACGGATGAAAAAACGAATGAGTGATCGTCTAGGAGCAGGCGTTATTTCAAATTGTTCGGCATACTTCGGTAAAATTTTTGATAACACCTTGATCATCTCTTCATCTTTAGTGATAGGAAAAAGGACGGTTGATAATTGTTCATCATTTGTCCCTCCACCAGCACTCTCAACATATACAGAGCCGAAACCAAAGGGCTGGCGAAATAAATTTCGAACAACACGTACAGCCGTCACTTTATGCGTGTGTATCGTTAGTTGCCTCCGCTCAAGCAACCCTCTAGAAATGACCAACTCATTGTCGAACTTCTCAATTTTGAACCGACCATATTTTAAAAGTGTCCCCAAAAACGAAATACACCAAGATATAAATACAACAAAAACGATAATCATGAGAATGGTGGCCACTCCTGAACCTGACAAAAAACCAAATACTTGTTCATAAATCGCTTCGGGTAGAAATTGTTCAACTTGAGTAAATAATGCAGCCACTGCAGAGATCGTTAATCCTAACCCACTAGATGTCAACCCGGCAATGACTAAACGATTTGAAGAAAGATGCCAAATAAAATCTGCTTGTTCTTTCTTTTGCTCCTCTTCATCGATAGAGGCTTCCACTTGTTTTTTTAGAAGTTCAGAACGAATTTCCTCCGCTTCTTCACGACTTATAGCAATTAAGCTCACCTCTGGCTCCGCTCCCCCTCCAGCAGTTTCGATTTTCACTTTTACTAAACCAAATAATCGTTGAAACACCCCTGCCGTTATATCAATACTTTGGACACGCTTCTGTTGAATATAGCGCTTTTTTTTGATAAGGAGTCCTTTTTGAATGTAAAGTTCTCCTTCCACAATTCGATATTTGAACGTAAACCAATGAGCAATACCGCTCAAAATGACAAAAATAAGTATCCCTAGCCAAATGTACTCAAACCGAAAAAAACCTACTTGCTCACTTGTACTACCTAAAAAGAAAGTTAAAATAAATGGAAGTAAAAAACTTCGTAAGGTAGTTAGGAAAGAAACAAAGATAGCAGCAACATGTAGTCGCTTAAGCTCACTCATCCTCAGCCACCGCCGCTAGCTCAGCGATTCTATCCCGTAATTCATCTGCAACTTCCATTGTTAAAGAAGGAATTTGATGAACGGTAGCAGCAGTAGATATTGACACCGCCGCTAATTTATACCTTCTTAATAGAGGGCCTTGCTCTGTGTCAACATGTTGGACACGAGTCATAGGAATTAACGTACGTTTGACGATAAATACACCGCGTTGTAAGTCAATTTCATCTGCCAATACTTCATACCGCCATTTCTTCCATTGTAACGGCGGAATAACAAAAACCGTAATAATAAAATAGATAATAAATCCACTTAGTAATATCCAAAAGATCCATAAGGGAATAGAAAAGAAATATACAAGAACACCATAACCAATTGGAATGAGCGCAACAAACAGACTCTCAAAACATGCGCGAAGCCTCCAAACTGGCAATGCTTTTTTAGATAAGAATTGGGATGGTTCGTGGCGCAAAGCACAACCTCCTAATATCAAAATAATCTACGAGCCTTCTTCTTCATCTGTTACATAAATAATTTGTACACCTAAATCTTTCAATACATTTAGTAAGGCGCTGTTTAGTTCCTTGTCATAAACTAAGCCAATGGATTCCACTAGCTCTAATTCCTCAAGATAACCTGCTTCTGCATCTTCAATCAGCTCTACCATATCATCCATCTCACGGCTTTTCAGCTCATTTAGCACCGCTTCTTTTGTCATCCTTGCCACCTCTATTCATTATTTTTTCGCGATTCGGTCATTTGCTTCCAAACAGACCCTTTCGCTTCCTCTCCACCTTCAATTCGCGCAAGCGCCATTTTCACTTGTAAGGCAACTTCAAACTCAGGATCTGATTCAGCTTTTCTTAATGCCTCAATTGCCTGATCGTCTCCAACTTCATATAAAAACATCGCAGCTCTCCAACGAACCAGTTTGTTTTTATCTTTTAATGCTTCGATCATAAATGGAATGGCTTCTTCCATACCTAAATCTGATAAACAGTCTCCAGCTGTACGACGAACAGTAACGGATGCATCCTTTAATGCTTGATATAAATAAGGCAATACTTCTTTTGTTTCAATCATCCCAAAATAGACAGTAGCTAAACGTCTAATTGATGCTTTCTCATCTTGTAATGCTTTAGCTAATACAGGAATATCTTTTTCCTTTGGATTCATTCTCTCGAGTACAGCATAACGATCACGCCAATCTTCTTGATCAAGCATTTCTAAAGTAACATCAATAAATCGTTCCCTCTTTGCAGCTTGGATATCCTCTTTCCCATTTGCCATCGCCACGAGTCCATTTAAGCGATCTTGAGAATATGCCGCTGATATTTCTTCAGCAACGTCTTTTGCAATTTCATCTAATTCACCATAGCGCACGCCTTTTTCAACCCATTTTCGTTCCATAACAACATTGTCGTCCTCTTTTTGAGCCTTAGCAATCGCAAGAGCAAAACGTTCTGGCAATCCTTCTCGTTTTTCCTGTTCCCCATCTGATAGTTTGATTTGCATCGGTATCCCTTTAAAAGTTTGGACAAATACATTCACTTCACCAAAATGCTCATTTACTTCGCTATTCTCTGATTGTGACTCAACATCCTCTCCAAATACAGCACGTACATGTGGGAGGATGTTTTTCCAATCTACCTTTGGATGTCGATCAATCGCAATGAAGTCTGCTACATGGTATACACCTTTTACCCCCTCAATGTTAAATAATGATTGTATGTATACTGGGGCTTCGTTCTTATTTTTCTCCGTGTAACTGTTTCTCGCACTTTCACCAAGACTCTCACTTAACGTCAATTTCATCGTATTAGGACTTGGTGTTGGTTCAATTGATGTTATTTTCATAATGAAAAACCTCCACAGCTTTAGATATCTTCTCCCTTTGATCTTATCATAGCACCAATTTTCGTGCCAATCAGATGAATCTCACCTTGGATCCAACAAGTTGTAAAAAATTTCATCAGAAACAGGAAAAATAGAGCTAGTCTGTTATAATAGAACAAAAGGGAGGGTTTTTTCAATGAGAATAGCTTTTTTATCTGATATTCACGGAAATGCTACTGCTTTAGAAGCGGTATTGCGCGATGTACAATCTCAACGTGTTGATAAGATTTGTTTCCTTGGTGACTTATGTTTCCGCGGCCCTGAGCCAAAGCGCGTTCTAGACATTGTTCGCAGTTTGGATGCGGATGTCATTAAAGGAAATGCCGATGAATGGCTTGTTCGTGGAATAAACGAAGGAGAAGTCCCTGAAAGCGCTCTTACTATTATGAAACAGGAACGAGAGTGGACATTACAGCGCCTTAGCGATGAAGACCTTACATATTTGAAGGGACTTCCAACTGAATTAGTATTGGAAGATGGGTTAGATTCAATTGTTCATGCGTTTCATGCGACACCTAACAGCTTGTTTGACGTCGTACTACCTGATCAAACCTCAGAAATTGAAAATACGCTTATGCAAAGAGACGACGCTGACCTTTATGTATATGGACATATTCACCATCCATATATCCGTTCGCTTCATGGAAAAAATGTTGTAAATACAGGAAGTGTTGGTATGCCATTTGACGGACACCCACTTGCTTCTTATTTAGTAGCTGAAATTGAGGAGGGACGCCATCGCCTCCATTTAAATCGCGTTCCATACAACAGAGAACATGTTGTTGAAATTTATAAGCAGGGTGGGTATCCTAACATTGAAACAATGGGACGAGTTATTTTCTATGGTGTTAGACCGTAATTGATACCGGAACTATGCCTCAAGTATTGATGCAACACCTTTCATAATTTCCATTATGGTTGCCTTATCATGATATATGAAGGCAACCTCTTTTTTTTCATTTAACAGAACAGTTGTTGGTACCCCCATACACTGGTATAAATCATACACTTTCGTTCCATTGTCTTTTAACACTGGGAACGTATAGCCATTCTTTTCAAGAAATACATTGACGTCCACTTTTGGGTCACGCCCTGTCACATGAATCATATACATATCAATTTGATCCGTTTCCATTGACTGGTAAAGCATCTGTTTTGCTTGTAAATCTCTTTGTGAATCTGGACACCATGAAGTCCAAAATGAAATCATCGTGACTTTTTTATTAGCTTCTTCAAGTGACCATTCCATATCTTTCCTTGCCATAGGCAATGTAAAGCCAGGTGCTTGTTTCATCTCACTTCATCCTTTTTTATAAATAATATGGTGAACTTAAGGAGGGCACTAAAAAAGGAGGGTTTTCCTTTTTCAGTGCCCTCGATCCAACCTTAGTTTGAGTCACTAATCTTCTCTATATTTATTTACTACAATGATCATTGTAAGCAAGTGCTAAGTTACGAATAATATCTTCAGGAGCCGCTCCCTCGATTTGTTCACGTGGAATAAAGTGAACAACCTCCTTCCCTTTTAAGATGGCCATTGATGGCGAAGAAGGTGGAATATCCGCAAAATAAGAACGCATTTGCGCAGTTGCTTCTTTATCTTGACCCGCAAATACAGTTACAAGATTTTCAGGCGTATTGTCATGTTGAAGAGAGGTTACAGCAGCTGGACGAGCTAATCCCGCAGCACAACCACATACGGAGTTAATGACAACTAATGTCGTACCTTCTGCTTGCTCCATATATTGATCAACTTCCTCAGCTGTTGTTAATTCTTTAAAGCCATTCTCTGTTAATTCTGCCCTCATCGGTAAAACTACTTGACGCATGTATTCTTCGTAAGCCATTGACATGTTTATTATCCCCTTTCAGTCTGTTCTTTTTTCTAGCAAAACCCGAGCCGCCGCATAAGGCTTCAGTACATCATGAATGAATCCAATCGATTGAAATGCATAAATGCGCTCTACTCCTAGTCCTTTTTGAAACAAAAGTAAACATGGTACGCTTTTGATCTTCCACTTTTGTGCAAATGCAGGCGAGTGGTTAATATTTAATGAATAAATAGGCAATGACTCTAAGGTGGAATCAACAACCGCTACCATTTTTTCTGCTAACTTACATGTTCCACATAATGGTGTATAAACGAAAACAACCGTTATTGGTTCTCGATTTGCCAGCATTTTTTCCAAGGTACTATGTGAAATTTCCTCCATCTCATTCCCTCATTTCTTCATTCCCTATTTTAGCAGAAAAAGAACAATTATGTATAGAAGAAAGCTGCAAACCATATCAGTGCCCTTTTCATAAGAAAGAGGTTGTCGTAAATACGACAACCCCAAAGACAATCGTTACTAACTAACGCTTCAGTATAAAATGATTTTGTAGTTGGTTTACTTGAATTTGCGTACGGTGCAATTGATCGCGTTGCTCAGGAGTGGCTGCATGCATAAGAGTTCCAAGCTCATCATTTAAATCTTGCAAATTCCTTTGTGCTTGGATATACTCCCCGTAGTCTCCTTCTTGTACACGCTGTGAGTCTTCAAAGGTCTTTTGTGCTGCTTCAAGTGTTGTTTCCGCTTTTTCTAGAAAATGTTCAAGATGAGTGCGCTCTGCCATGATCATTCCTCCTAATAATCTGTGATGCATGATCTTACTTTGCGCAACTAAATCAAACGTTATTCATCAACTTGTATACCATTAAATCATGAGCGACAATCGTCCCATCTAAAACCGAGCGAACTTCTTCTTCCAACTCATTCTCCGCACCAGCATACCTTGAACTAATATGGGTCAAAATTAACTGATCAACGTTCGCTCGTTTTGCAATTGATGCAACTTCAGTAATCGTCGAATGGCCAAATTGTTCAGCGTGACTTTTTTTATCTTCCCGAAATGTACCTTCGTGAATTAACAAATTAGCTGATTCACTAAAAGAAATCATTTGTTTTAACGGTCTTGTGTCACCTGCGATAACGACCTTTCTTCCCTTCTTTTTTTCATGGAGAAACTCATTCCCATCAATGATTCGACCATCAGGAAGCTCAATCGTTTCTCCTTGTTTGATCCGTTGATATATTGGGCCAGGTTTAATTCCTAGTTCTAGCAGTTTTTCAACTTTCAGCGCCCCTTGTTGGTCGGCTTCTGTTAGTTTAAAGGCAAAACTTGGCATAACATGATCTAACCCCATCACTTCTACCTTGATTGAATCGTCCTCATATATAATGCCCTCATCAATCGTAATGAAATGGATGTCATACGAAAGGTATGATTTAGAAATGGTTAGTGCTGTTTTCACGAATGTTTCTACACCGTCTGGTCCATAAATCGCTAACGGCGTTTTGGCACCTTGGGCCGATCTGGAACAAAGCAAGCCAGGCAGGCCAAACAAATGATCACCATGTAAATGACTTATAAAAATACGATCGATTTTTGTTAACGTAATTGGACTTTTCAAGATTTGGTGCTGTGTCGCCTCTCCACAATCAAATAACCATTGCGTGCTTTTCTTCTGCAAGAAGCGCACAACTAAGCCGCTCACATTTCGACTTGTCGAAGGAACTCCTGAACCTGTTCCTAAAAAATGAAACTCCATATACCTCACCTATTCTTTTCTATTACTGAGCTAATGCATCCGCAAACGCCTTTGCATAAGGAGGCAAATCTGGAGGTCTACGACTTGAAATAATATGGCCATCAACAACAACTGCCTCATCAAACCATTCTGCTCCCGCATTTTCCATGTCATCACGAATGCCAGGTGTGCTTGTTACTTTTCTTCCGTTCAAAATTTTCGCTGAAATCAAGACCCAGCCAGCATGACAAATCTGACCTATTGGTTTCTCGTCTTTATCCATTTCTTTGACAAAAGTTAATACTTCTGGATAGCGTCGTAATTTATCTGGTGCCCAACCACCCGGGACAAGAATTCCATCATAATCTTTAGATGATACTTCTTCATAACTATAATCAGAAGTAGCCGGCACTCCATATTTTCCGATATATGTCTTATCCTTTTCGCTTCCGACAAAATGAACAGTGGCCCCTTCTTCACGCAACCGCATAACAGGGTACCAGAGTTCCAAATCTTCAAACTCCTCATCTATAATAGCCATTACTTTTTTTCCTTCTAATCGCACTGCTATCACTCCTTTTCACTTATGTACATTGTAAGTATAGCATGACTAAATCTTTAGCAAAAATAATAACGTCTACAAAGAAGGGGTTATCCCTAAAAGGCTTTGACCTTTTGGGATAACCCCGAAGCATACTTACATTATGATTCATTAATTGTTTGAGAATGAGCCTTTTCATATACAGGTTGCTCAGCTGGCGCTTTAATCGGTGATTTTTTGTAACGACCTATGATCGTACTTGCTACAAAAATTACAAATACAGAAAGCAATGCATTACCCCATCCAACTAAAAGACCTGCAAAGATAATAATTAATAAATCACAAATAAAAATCGACAACCCGCGATTGACCTTCCACTTCTGATCCAGGTAAAGTGCCAAAATGTGGATTCCTCCAAGTGAGGATCCATTATTTAAAACTAATGTAACTCCAAACCCTATGCATAACCCAGCTAAGGTGGTTGAAAGCCACATCGGGACCGAAAAGAATGGCAAAAGATCTAACCCGTCACGAACGATCGAGATCCCAATGATCGACATAAAACTAGAAATGGTAAACCACTTACCTAACTTATTATATGACATCAAGAAAAACGGTAAGTTTACTAAGAAAAACAGCACACCCCACGACCATGGGCTCACAAACGTTAATACTGTCGCAAGTCCTGCTGTTCCTCCAAAGGTAAGCTCATGCAAAGCTAAAAACTTTAAGCCGATTGATGTAAGGAATAAACCTAAAATAACTAAAGACACCATTTTTAATCTTGCTATCACTAGTTCTCACCTCCACTTCCTCTACTATACTATCTACCTTACGAGAAAAAAGTAGATCGGTCAATGTATACATCTGAATTTTTATTCATCAGAATTATCAGACAATTACTATTACCAAGAGATTCCGAAAGTGCACAACAAAAAATATGCAACTTTTTATACATTTTAAACATAAAAAAACGAGAACAATCATAGGTGTAACGTTATATACTTTGTTCATTTCAAACAACAAAATATATAAAAGATACCTATCGTTCTCGTTTTTTTTCTTAATAAAAACCAACTGATCAATCGTTTCAATTAAATTTCTAGCTTACTGTCCGACCCAGAGTTTTCACGTGATTTAACCTCAAATCAGTAAGTGAAATAAACTCTCATCTTTATTAATTTCCTGGTAATCAAAGCCTTTTTTCAAAAGTCGATCTATGAGGCCTGGATAGTCATCACGGCATTTCAACTCAATCCCAAGTAAGACAGGTCCATTTGATTTATTGTTTTTCTTTGTATATTCAAACCGTGTAATATCATCATCAGGTCCTAGAACCTCTTGAATAAATTCTCGTAGTGCTCCGGCACGCTGAGGAAATTGAACGATAAAATAATATTGAAGTCCTTCATAAATTAAAGATCGCTCTCTCATTTCCTGCATTCTCCCAATATCGTTGTTTCCTCCGCTTACAACACATACAACTGTTTTGCCTTTAATTTCTTCTTTATAAAAGTCAAGAGCCGTAATTGACATTGCTCCAGCTGGCTCAGCGACAATCGCATTTTGATTATATAATTCTAGAATTGTTGTGCAAATTTTCCCTTCAGGAACTAATACAATATCATCTAAAACATTTTGGCAAATTTCAAATGGAATTTGTCCGACTTTCTTCACAGCTGCCCCATCTACAAATTTATCGATTTTTTCAAGTTCGAGTACTTGACCCTTCTTAAGCGATTCTTTCATAGCAGGAGCGCCTGCAGGCTCACAGCCAATGATTTTCGTGTGTGGACTAATGCTTTTAATATAAGTTCCAACTCCACTTATTAATCCCCCTCCACCAATCGAGGAGAATAAGTAATCAATATTTTCGTCAATATCGTTCATGATCTCCATACCCACCGTACCTTGACCAGCAACAATTTTTTCTTGATCAAATGGGTGTATAAATGCCATTTCATGTTCATTACAATATTCCATTGCTTCATTAAATGAGTCATCAAAAGTATCCCCAGACAACACAACGTCAACATATTCTTTACCAAAAAATTTCACTTGATCAACTTTTTGACGTGGTGTCGTTGAAGGCATAAAGATTCTTCCTTTAATTTTCAGCGTTCGACAAGAGTAAGCGACTCCTTGAGCATGGTTTCCTGCACTTGCACAAACAACACCATTATTTAACTCTTCTCTCGAAAGACTAGAAATTTGATGAAACGCACCTCTAATCTTAAATGACCGAACTACTTGCAGGTCTTCTCGTTTTAAATACACGTTACATTGATAACGCTCTGATAATACTTCATTCTTTTGTAACGGAGTATGTGTCACTACATCCTTTAAGCGTTGGTTTGCAATGATAATATCTTCAATATGTACGGTTCCCATAATCGTAATCCTTTCACTTTAAAAACTGTCTCTACTTTTACAATACGTTTATCTTATCATACCGGCTATCATTGCGTAACCCCTCTGTATCGTAATACGTGAAAAGAGCAAATGATGACGCTTACACCCAATTCGCTTTTTGATGATTGATTATTTAATCATTCGTAACTATAATAAAGAGGGTACATTGTAATTTATAACAAATACATATGTCATTTGAAACATTGTTTGTTTTATTCAAGGAGGGTTGACCATGGGAAAGAAGATTTCAGTATTAACAGCAATTATGTTTGTGTTGTTTCTTTTGCCAGCACAAGTACTAGGTGCAGGTGGCGGAACTGAAGAAGCAGCAAGCAGTGAACCTTCAGGTATGCTTGTCTTGGCTCTTACAATTATGTCAATATTAACACTTGTTACTATGATTTTTTATTCATTTCGCGATAATGGTTAATGACACTGTTTAACCAAGAAAAAGAGGAGGCAATGGCTCCGCACGTTGCACGCCTTCTATGAGGAAACCACTCATAGAAGGCTTTTTAAGTGAGAGACACTTCTCTCTCCTAAGGCAACGGCACCGCACATTGCTTCGAGGGTACTGAAAAAACCTTTTTTAGTACCCTCGTTAAGGACACCTCCTTTTTCATGCTTACGATATTAATAGGAGGTGACCAACATGTGGGAAGTACTAACTATTATCGGAACGATTGCTTTTGCTTTAAGTGGAGCCATTGTTGCGATGGAAGAAAAATATGATTTAATGGGTGTGTATATTCTAGGTCTTGTTACTGCATTCGGGGGAGGAGCTGTACGAAACCTTTTAATTGGAGTTCCGGTTTCAGCTCTATGGGAACAAGGTTCTTTATTTATTTTTGCTATCGTTGTTATGACGATCGCCTTCCTGTTTCCTGTTATATTGCATCAACAATGGATTAAATTTGGTCTTTTGTTTGATGCGATTGGCCTCTCCGCTTTTGCCATTCAAGGTGCGATGTATGCAACGGACATGGGACACCCATTGTCTGCTGTTATTGTAGCTGCTGCCTTAACCGGAACAGGTGGTGGGATGATACGAGATGTTCTTGCTGGAAGGAAGCCATTATTCTTGCAACAAGAAATTTACATTGTTTGGACAATGGTAGCTGGTGCACTTATTGGTCTGCATGTTGTCACGACTCCTATGGGCTATATCGTCTTATTTGTTTCTGTCATTATTCTTAGGATGTTATCGGTTCATTACAAATGGCAGCTTCCAAGACGTGAGTTAAAGAGCTTTCCCGAAAAAACAAATACGAGCCTCTAATAAAAATAGCTGACACATCTAATATGAGTTGTGTCAGCTATTTTTATTTTTATTGTTGTAATGCATCGATCAGTTGTTTCAAAACGTATTCAACAGACTTATATGTTTCCATTTGCCGTTTTCTCCCTGTTTCTTTATAAAAAGTCTTAATCGCGACAATTTCTAGGTTTTCTTCAGTTTGTTGTAATTGACTAGGATGTAAATGCATTGGCTTCTCATTTTGAACGAAATTTTTTGCCAATGGCAACCATTCACTCCTCACACGATCTACACTTTCGGCAAAAGGTTTAACGACTCCGTAAAAATCAGGTTTATAATCTTCATCTGCTCTTACGGTCTCAACATACATTTTTTCAGCTTCTTTATTTAAACGACGTAACTCTTCAGTTAATGTAATTAATTGGGAACGGTTTACTTCATTCATTTCAGCTCAGCACCTCCGCTCCCAATCTTAGCAGAAAGGCCCTTCTAATTAAAAGAAAGTCATCAAATCTTATAATGAAAATAGCTGCATAAAAGAGCGCCATTTTTTCGGTTTAACGTTTCCTCCAACAACCATTGGCAAGTCATCATTGTCTGATAATGCCCTTACTGGCTGATGAACTTTACTTTCCATCTCGCTCAGGCGTTCTTCAAGACTTTTAATCATTTTCATCATATCCTCTAATTCCGTACGATGCTTTAACAACTGATAGCTAACAACATCATCTGCTTTTTGAGAGATTTTTTCATCTAATTCATTCACCCGACTCATAACAGCTTCCAGTTTTACTTCGTACGCCGAAGTTTCTACAAAATGCTTTTTCACTTCAACAGCCTTCACATTGTTACCCTCTATTTGAATGTCTCTCATCCGTTTTCCTTCTTTAAGTTGATCTTGCACGTTTCGCATAATCGCCACATGTTCATCTGTAAATAAATAATGTCCATGTTCATTTGTTTCACACACTAAACCAAAATATTTCGCCCACCGTTGTACGGTTGTTGGATTCACACCTAACTGCTCAGATACCTCTTTTGTTTTCATAGTCATTTCCATTAGACGTACCTCCCTAATTTTTGGTCTTGTACAACGAATTCTCCCTAGCGTATGAAATCCCTCCAAGCCTGACAAAACTAGAACTGATTCGGCAAAGAAAGTGAGAATAACCCTTTCTCAAACAAACACATTCGGATTTTGACAAAACTTGTTATTTTTTTGTTCGCACTCGTTATGAATGTCGAAGACTGTGGATTCACATACTAAAAATGAAAGGAGGCGTCCGATATGAATAAAGAGCGTAAACGTAATAGCGAAATGAATACTGCCGATAAAACAAAAGAACAAAGAAAAGAAGGGTACACAGGCGACAAGAAGCTAGGTGGGCCAAACCGTCCGGCTGAATAATGTATGAAAAGGGTACTGAAGCAATCAAAGCTACTGATTCAGTACCCTCAAATTATATCTTTTCGTGTGTTTAATTTAGAGTTCACTCCTTCTCCAATTCAAAGAGATCCTTTTACCTTTTGCATTAAATAAATTTCAATCCATTTTTTTTGTAACCATTTCGTTCGATCAACAGGCCGTATTTTTCTTAGATTTAAGAAATAGCACTCTGTTTTCTTTACCGATTGTGACCAATCAATCTTCTCCTTCCAATGATGAGCGAATATAGGATATGTTTCTCTAAGCTTTGGGCTCGTATTACCAGTGGACCACATGAAGTATTGTTCATAGTCATTTCTTGAACCTGTTGGAACTGTAGCTAAGCAAAATTGGAAAATAGAATCGTGGATCTCCGGGTGAAATAAAAGAGATTGTAACTGCCTCCCTAACCAAATCCTCGACTTAACCTTTTTAAAATTACGGACGTACAGACCATATATTTTTTTCTCCATGCTCGGAAAAATGACATAGCTCATATGTGCATGTTCTTCTAAGAAATAAAAGAGAGATGAAAAAACTTTCTTTCGATAAAGAGGGTGTTTCATAACGGGTTCCTCAATTGTAAATTGTTCATTGATAATTAATGATGTACAAAGTCTTTCTTCATCTCCAAAATCCCAAAACCACTTCCATTCCTTTTGCATAAATTCCGACACTTCTAGTTGTTTTAGTATTGAAAAATCCGCATGCTTTTGTTTTTTAGAAAATTCATACCATAGTAGTTGTGGGTATGCATCAGCGAAAATCGTCCAATTTGCCCTTTCAAATGTTTGGAACAACAAGTCACTAAAAGGACCCGTAATTAATTGTTGAAACCATTTACTTTTTAAATCCGTCATATTCCAGCCAGCATTCCTTGATACCAATCCTGCTAATAAAGCCCATTTTATTTCAGGATTTTTTTTATAGAAGTCTTCATACATTACGGTACGTGAAATATTATCAATGTTTCCGTTCTCGGTTTTTCTTTTGATTTCATTAATAATTTTTGATTGCTTCATATTTTGACTTCTCCTCGGTAGTTTTACAAGAAAATCTATACCAGTTACTTGACTTATTATGGTAAGATTACTTGATGGAGTCTACTTTTACTGTTTCTAGTTTTCAGTAGTTCCATTCATATAAACGATTTCGTTTTTGAAAGGTTTGTGAAAAGAATGGCGATACGTTATCCAAATGGACGGCGTTTTAACGAGCAAAAGTCCCCTACAAAAAAAGTTCAAAAAAAAGAGTTGACGTATAGCAATCGTGGAATGACGTTAGAAGATGATTTAAACGAAACGAATCAATATTACCTAGAAAAATCAATTGCTGTTATTCATAAAAAGCCGACACCTGTACAAATAGTCCAAGTTGACTATCCAAAACGTAGTGCAGCAGTGATTAAAGAAGCCTATTTTAAACAAGCATCAACAACCGATTATAATGGAGTTTACAAGGGACATTATCTAGATTTTGAAGCAAAGGAAACAAAAAACAAGACTTCTTTCCCATTGCAAAATTTTCACAAGCATCAGATTGAGCATATGAAACAAGTACAACAACAAAATGGAATTGCTTTTGTCATTTTGCGCTTTTCACTTACTGATGAAATTTACTTGCTTGATGCGGAACATTTAATACAATTTTATGAACAAAAAGAAACTTCTAGAAAATCAATTCGTAAGTTAGATATTGAAAAATTGGGTTTTTTGATTAAAATAGGATATCATCCACGTATTGATTACTTACAAGTAATCGACACAGTTTATTTACAAGATAAATGAACTTAGAGAGAAAGGGAGAAATTACGATGTCGAATGAAAATAATACAAGGCAAGGGCGTCGTCAAGCCCGTGAGCAGTCGAAAAAGAAAACAAAGACAAGTAAAAAAGGAATTTGGAAAAAAATACTGGTAGCGATTGTCGCATTATCTGCTATTGCTGTTATTGCTGGAGGGATTACCGTCTTTGCAATGATTCAAGGCGCTCCTCCTCTTGACGAAGAGAAGCTTATGCTGACACAAGGCTCACAGTTTTATGATCAAGATGACGTGTTTGTCTCACAATTAGAATCATCTGAACGCAGACAAAATGTCAGTATTCATGATGTGCCACAAGTTGTGGAAGATGCATTTATCTCCGTTGAAGATATTCGATTCAGAGATCACTTTGGAATTGATATTAGACGACTTTTCGGTGCTGTTCGAGCAAATATTAGAGAAGGATTTGGAGCTGAAGGAGCCAGTACAATTACGCAACAGCTCGTTAAAAACTTATTTTTAAATGAACAAAAGCAATTAACGAGAAAAGTTCAAGAGCAATATTTAGCTATTAAATTAGAACAACAATATTCTAAAGACCAAATTCTTGAAATGTATTTAAATCAAATTTATCTTGGTTCTGGTGTATACGGTGTGGAATTAGCATCACGTACGTACTTTAACAAATCTGTTGAAGAACTTAGTTTAGCAGATGCTGCATTACTTGCAGGAATCCCTCGTCGTCCGAGCTTCTATGACCCAACGAAAAACCCTGAAGCCGCGGAAAGTAGACGGAATCTTGTTCTATCGTTAATGGAGCACCACGGTAAAATTACAAGTGAGCAAGCTCAAGAAGCAATGGCTATCCCTCTTGCGGATCAACTAGTGTTAACTGAACGTGAATCCTATCCGTATGAAGCTTTTTATAATCAAGTTCTAGCTGAGCTTGAAGCAATGGAAGGAATCACAATTAACGATATTTATAATGCAGGTCTGAAAATTTATACAACGCTTGATGTTAGTGCACAGGAGCACGTCGAGAGAGTACTTCAAACTGATGAATTTGTGAACGTCTATCCTGACAATGAAGATTTCACGGCAGCTGTTACCCTACTCGATACGAAAACAGGACAAATTAAGGCGCTCGGAAGCGGTCGTGAAGATACAGGCTACCAACGAGGGTATAACCTTGCAACTGATGACCGCAGACAGCCAGGATCAACGATTAAGCCGATTCTAGATTACGGTCCAGCGATTGAATATTTACAATGGTCAACCGCTCATCGAATCGTTGATGAAGCCCATTCTTATTCTGACGGAACACCGATTAATAACTTTGACCGTCAATTCCAAGGGCCAATGTCCATGCGTACAGCTTTAGCACGTTCTAGGAATGTCCCAGCCGTAAAAGCATTACAAGAAGTTGGCCTAAGTCGTGCCCAATCATTTGGTGAAGGTTTAGGGCTTACATTTGAATTACCAGAAGGCCAAACGCAGATAGATGAAGCATATTCATTAGGAGGCTTTCACACTGGTGTGACAACAAAAGAACTTGCTGGAGCGTATGCTGCATTTGGAAACAATGGGATGTTTACAGAACCATACACGGTTCGTAAAGTCGAATTTCCTGATGGTCGTATTATTAATATGCAGCCTGAATCAAGCCAGGCGATGAGTGATTACACAGCTTATATGATTACAGATATGCTAAAAACGGCAGTTACAAATGGAACTGGTGGCGTAGCCAATATACCTAACCTTCCAATGGCTGGAAAAACAGGTACGACAAACTTTGCTCGTGAAACTCGTGAAGCCCGGGGTTATCCTGAAGGCGCTGTTCCCGACATTTGGTTTTCTGGCTATACAACCAACTACACACTATCTGTTTGGACAGGGTTCTCACGTCAACCAGAGGATATAAGTAATAACTACTTCCCTAGTGGTGCAAATTCACGTCAAGCCGCTCAGCAAATCTTTAAAGCCATTATGCAAAATATCTCTGCTGATATTGAAACAGAGGATTTCACGATGCCAAACTCCGTTGTACGTGTTGGAGTTGAACGCTCTACCGGCTTACTTCCTAGTGATTTCACACCACAAAGTGAAATCATTTATGAGTTATTCGTTCGTGGGAATGAGCCAACTCGAGTATCTGAACAATTTAAACGTCTTGATGCTCCTACAAATTTAATGGCAAACTACGAAGAAAGCGCAAATCAAATTATTGTCACTTGGGATTACCCAGAAGAGCATGCCGATAATGTAACATTTGAAATACAAGTAGCTATTGATGGTGGCAGTGCTCAAACGCTTGAGCGTAAGAAAGAGATGCAATATATTTTCGGAGACCCGCAACCAGGTTCAAGTTATGTCTTTCGTGTCATAGCTATTTCAGATGAAGATAGTAGTCTACGCAGTGACCCAGCTTCTGTTGAAGTAAAAATTGAAGAAGAAGAAGTTGAAGAGGAAGTTGAAGAGGAAATCGAGGAAGAAGTTGAAGAAGAAGAAGAAGAGGAAGAAGTTGAAGAGGAAGTGACGATTCCTAATCCTCTTGATGAACTCGAAGATGATGAGCCAGAAGAAGATGATGATCGAGATGATGATGGTGACACAGCAACAAATGAAGAAGAAGAAGAAGCTGCTACTGAATAATAACAAATAAGCCCCGCATTGCGGGGCTTATTGTATATTCAACTATTCTTTAATTGCCTGTAATAGTTCTAGCTCTTCTCTTAATGACTGCGCGTGCTTCGGATCAGAGAGTGAATCAAATCGATCTAATTCACGCTTCAAGGCTGCTTGCATTGATTGTTTAGCTGCATGAACTAATTTTTCAAAATTTCGTTGTAATTTTTCTTTTGTATCACCTTCAAGATCTCTTAACAGATCACTTGTTTTTTTCGCGCCTTCTTGAACTAGATCTTCTTTAAGCTGTTTCACCTTTCCTTGTTCAAAGAACGCCTTTAATGATTGGAAATAGTTTCTGTATGGCTCTACCTCAACCGGGATATACCTCTTGATTTCTGATGGGCTGAAGTCAGCCTTTTCTATTTCATGAGTCATAGAAAACGCATGAAAGTCTTTACGTATTTCCTGAATGGTCTCTTCTATCCATTCTTCTAAGGCTTGGTAAAGTGCTAATTCGATCCGTATAAACGTTGCCTCGAGCTCTTGCTTGATAAAATGTTCCCCTTCACTTCTCCATTCCTTCAATGACGAAAGCAACGCCTGTTGTTGAGCTCGTTTGCTATTCCCAACAACAGTAGAAACATTAATAGACTCAGCAAATTGATCACCTAATACGTACCGAACCCTGTCACGTAAATACAAGAATAGCTGGCTTACTTCACGTGTACTCAGTTGCTCTGCAGTTAGAGGCTTATACGATTCAATTTTCTCATTCCAAACTGAAATGGTATCCTCAATTTCCTGTCTTCTTGAGGTTTTTGTTGCCTCTTCCCCATTTGCATATTCGAGCCCTTTTTCTAAAATAGCTTTATATCTTCTAGACTCTTCTTTCACTAACTCAAAGCTTAACCGTTTTAATTCAGTAATGGTATTTTGATAAAAAGATTTCTCAAATATAGCGAACATATCATCAGAAGACCGACCATCCCGTTTAGCTGCAAGCCCCTGCTTACTAGAAAGTGGATAAAGCCTAGGTTGGTGCACCCCATTTTGAATGAGTTGATCGTATACATGTTTTTTTACACCATTTAATTCATACGGACTACTAGCTAAATCTGCTGCATTTAAAATAAAATAAAGTTTATCTGCTCGGAATCCTTCGTTCACTTTTGCCATTTGTTGTAAAAATTGCTGATCAGCCTTCGAAAAGGCATGATTATAATATGTTAAATAAAAGATAGCATCTGAATCTCGTAATTGTTTAAAAGCAACATTCGTATGTCTGCCATGTATCGAATTTACTCCCGGTGTATCTACTAGTACAATCCCCTTTTCTGTTAATGGACAGTCAAAGTACAAGATCACTTTTTCAATAAGACAGGCATCATGTTCATTTGCAACAAACGGTTGTAGTTCTTCTAACGTCACTTCAAAAGAACTCCCTAACTCCCACTTCCCATCTGCGATACTATTTTTTAAGGTTGTTAAGTAGGACTGGTATGTTTTTTGCCAACTTGTTGTTGCGTTCGTGTCTTCTTTCCACGTATGAATCGTTTCTAAACGTACATTTCTATCTAATTGAGACGCAACAGATTCGATTTCTTTGTTTAATTGTTCCTTTGACTTTACTTTCACAACGGCCGTTCTAGAACGGTGTCCTTCTTCTGATCGTTTTACAACATTAACTGTTGCTGTCGTTGGATGTGGCGATACTGGCAATACCGTTTCGCCGAGTAATGCATTGGCAAAACTTGACTTCCCAGCACTAAACGCTCCAAATAGTGAAATTGTAAACGATTGGTCTCGGTATCGTTCTAATCTATTGATCAATACCGATCGTTCATAGTTCATTCGTTCATCTTCCCGATAATCATCTAGGACGGATTCCACTTGCTTCGTCCACATTCCCGCTTTTTCTTCATCAAAGTCAATCTGTTCGTTCGCTTGCTCTGGCTCCCAGTCTGTATCAATGACTGTCTCCTCAGGCAAAGTAATTGATTCAAAGGACGAGATTTTAGGGAAATCTGGTACCGGTTTATCCATCGTCGCAACAAGCATGTTTTCATAAGCACCAGCATCTTGATATTGATTTACTTTTTCTTTTTGTACGCTTATACACTCTGTAAAACGATCATTAATATTTGTTAGCTGCATTACATAAGCATCTAATTCATGTAATCCCTCTAGCTCTTTCTCTAACTCAATTCGTTCTTCATCCCAATGCCTTTCCATCCCTTTAGACATAAGGTCAAGAACTGTTGCTGCTTTTTGGCGAAGTTGCTTAATGACAGCTGCAGTCCGTTCCTTTGTAAAAGTGTAGACATATTCCCTATTTTTAGGACCGACTTGAACGGCCTGTTGGAAAAAGTTACGGTCAACCGTTGCATGTAATTGTTTGAGCTCTTGTTCAACAATTTCTCGATTCGATAGCTTCGTAAAATCATACGATTGAAAGATCTGATGAAGATGAAACTCTAATTGACTCTTTACTTTATCTTGTGTTTCTTCAATAAGCTCCTTTAACCTTGCCTCTTGTTCTTCTTCTGTTTTCTTCTTTGAAAATAAGAATCCTACTTTAAAGCCAGGTTGGATGCTCTCTAGCCAATTACGAACTAATTCAGTTGTTGTATATGGAAAAATCGTAACATCCTTTACAAGCTCTTGCCATTTTTTTTCAAAATCTTGTTCAAATCGTTTCTTAGCATGAAAGGTTTCATCGTACTTGGCAGCGACTTCATGCCTTCTTTCTAATTGTTCAACCGAGTAACCTTCCTCCTTCATCCTCTCTTTTACTTGTTCCAATTCATCTTCTTTCTCCTCTTCAAGCCGATGAATGATGCTTAAATAAAAGCCTTGTTGCAGACGCTGCTTCGCATAAGGGAAGAGCTTCCCACCATGAAATAAAATCGCTTTCATGTCATGCTCAAATTGAGTAAGTTGATTCAGTGGATGACTGCGAGCTTTCATACTCATATAAGAAAGTTTAATCATATTAATTCCCCACACTGCAAATGTGTCGCGTACGGACTTATCAAACTGTTCAAATGACAGCTCAGATTCATCGTGCTTATCGATTTGGTTAACAATTAAATAGAGAGGCTTCTTCTCATCTGATAACTGCTTTAAGAACGTTAAATTCGTTTCAGATTGAACATGATTATAATCCATAACATACACAATAAAATCGGTTGTATATAACGCCTCTAATGTCACAGCTTGATGAGTTGGATCAGTTGAATCCACTCCTGGTGTATCATATATTACACTGTTCTCGCCTAAAAACGGTAAAGGTGCCTCAATCGTTAATGAAGAAATCTCTCCGCCATTCATCCCCCATTCTCTTACTCTTTGCCAAGGGATTTCCCCTGTCCATTCCTTTTTCTCGCCATTTAATGAATGAACCGTAAGCCCTAATTCTCCATTTTTTATTCCAATAATATTGGCACTCGTTGGAATTGGACTTGTTGGCAGCATTTCTGCTCCAAGTAAATAATTTAAGATCGTTGATTTTCCGGCAGAAAAATGTCCACAAAATGATACTTGAAACTTACCGCTGTCTTTTTTTTCATCTACTAATCGTTGACGTTCACGTTCTTTCTCTGTTACGTCAATAACCTTAATTGGTGTTTCTATACCTAGTGCTTTGCTCATCTGATCACCTGCTCCTACAAAATCTATCTATGTATTCTGAAAATAAATAAGAAAAAATAATTAATTTTGAAAACGAAGAAAGGGAATAGTCTCCCTTTTTTAGTTTTCTAGCTTGCTTTTATTTGTCTCTATCACTTTTGATTTTGCATAAATTTTTCTAAGCTCCATAAACAATGCTTTAAGCTGAACGTACGTATGATAACGAATGGGCCCATTAAGAATAAATTCAAGCCTCTCTTCACAATTTACTGGCTTATATTCTAGTGACTTTACCTCTTTAGTTACCGTTTTTATTCCTTGAACTTTCCTTTCATTCATCCAAAACAATGCATCGATAAAAACGGCTGTCATGATAATCATTTTTCTTTTTGCTGCATTTGGATTTCGATTAGCATAGAAATACTCAAGTCCAGGCTCTTCATCTTTCCACCACTCGAGGAGCAGAGGAACATACACATGCTTTTTTTCCCAAGGCTTTTTTTCCATCGTTATATCATAATAGAATGGAGCAGCTTGACATATGTCTTTTAAGGACGAAAGTGTATCGTCCTTACTAACATATGATTCGTTATAAAAAGGTGGAACCTGAAAAGTTAGCGGGATGTCTATGTTCATATTCTCTCTCTTGCTTTCATTCGTTTTTGTCCTTCACGACACATTTGCAGCAATGGGCATATGTCACATTGAGGAGATTGCGCTTTGCAGTGATATCGACCAAAAAAGATCAGTTGATGATGGGAATCTGACCAGCGTTCGATCGGGATTTTCTTCATTAACGTGTCTTCAACTTGGCGAACATTATCCTTCCAACGGCAGATGGCAAGTCGTTTTGAAACGCGTTCAACATGGGTATCGACAGCGATTGCTGGTACTCCAAAAGCTACTGAGGCAACAACATTGGCCGTTTTTCTTCCAACACCCGCCAACTTAACAAGTTCATCTCGTTCTTTTGGTACTTCCCCATTGTAATCTTCAAGTAATGCTTGTGTGAGTTTTTTTATATTTTTAGCTTTACTACGAAATAATCCAATTGAACGTATATCCTGCTCAAGCTCTTCTAATGGAACCTTAAGGTAATCCTCAGGCTTTTTATATTTAGCAAAAAGGTGAGGAGTCACTTTATTTACTAGTGCATCTGTACATTGAGCAGATAGTAAAACAGCGATCACTAATTCAAAAGGATTAGAATGAGTTAATTCACACTCAGCATCGGGATACATATCCGCAATTACATCAAGTGCTTCGATTGTTTGTTTCTTTGATAACATGAACCTCATCCTCTCCTTAAAACGACTTACGATTGATCGAGCCAGCTAAAACCAGGATATGATTCAGCGTTTGCTCTTTTTTGTTCTTGTTTAGGCGAATGCTGATATTTGCGAAATTTTTCCCCATGTGCGCGAGCCTGTTCAATGGTTTTCACACCATTTCGCTTCCATTCAAAAAGAATTCGGTCAATATAACGAAAATTTAATTTGCCGGACACTACCGCTTCTCGTAATGCTGCAGTAATTAGCTCCGTTGTATGTCTATCTTGATCTAACCACATCCCAAGTGTTTCTGCTTCAATTGGTGACAGTGGTCTGCAAAATTCTTCTTCAAAACGTTTATATAAAAGGCCTTCTTCACTTTCTTTTTGTTGTTCTTCGGAATTTACTTGTACTCCTTTTAACAACTGGATTAAGCGAACCCATAACGGTTCAAGTGTATAATATTCAAATAGGATTCCTTGCTCATCCCATTTTTTATCTAACGTTAAAAAACCTTTTCGTATTAATTGACCTAACATATCTGCACAATCATTCATCGACAACGTCATACGCTCACTAAGAAGCTCGGGCGTCGGGAAGCCATCTCCATCCTCAATAAAAGATTGGACATGTAACAAAGCCACTAGTTCACTTTCTTTTAGACCTAATTCGGAATAATGCTTAAGCAGCAAAGTGGGAATGGATAGCTGTCTTTGGGTTGTCCATTTCAAAAGTAAATTATGATCCATTTCAAAACACCTCATCCATTATTATAACATGATAGTATCAGCTAGTCGTTTCCTTTTCCTTACACAATAAAAACCGCGATTAGGCAAATCAGGGGTTATCCCAAAAGGTATAATATTGACCTTTTGGGATAACCCCCTACATACATTTACTCCATTAAGGATTACGGATACAAACGATTTAACAATCTAGGGAAAGGAATGGTTTCACGCACATGTTCTACTCCTGAAATCCATGCAACCGTTCTCTCAAGTCCTAATCCAAACCCTGAATGTGGTACGGAACCATATTTACGTAAATCAAGGTACCATTGATACGCATCCAGTGAAAGATTATGAGCTTCCAGATTACGTTTTAATAAGTCATAATCATGAATACGCTCAGAACCCCCAATAATTTCACCATACCCTTCTGGTGCAATTAAGTCAGCACATAACACAACATCATCTCTATTTGGATCAGGCTGCATATAGAATGGTTTTAACGATGTTGGGTAATGAGTAATGAAAACTGGTTTCTCGTAATGCTCTGCAATCGCTGTTTCATGTGGTGAACCGAAATCATCTCCCCACTTTATATCATCGAAGCCTTTCTCTTGCAAAAACGTAATCGCTTCATCATAAGTAATACGTGGAAACGGAGCTTTAATCGCTTCAAGTTTAGATATATCGCGACCGAGGGTTTTCAGTTCCAACAGACACGACTTTAAAACAGATTGAACAACGTACGCTACGTATTGTTCCTGAATTTCTAGGTTTTCATGAAATTCAACAAATGCCATCTCAGGCTCAATCATCCAAAATTCAATTAGATGACGACGTGTTTTTGATTTTTCGGCACGGAATGTTGGTCCAAATGAAAATACACGTCCCATTGCCATTGCAGCAGCTTCCATATAAAGCTGTCCACTTTGAGAAAGATAAGCATCTTCATCGAAATACTTTGTTGCAAACAACTCAGATGTTCCCTCAGGAGCACTTCCAGTCAAAATTGGAGGATCTATTTTTACAAAATCATTCTCATTGAAGAATTCATATGTTGAACGAATGATTTCGTTTCTAATTTTCATTACGGCATGCTGACGCTTAGAGCGTAACCATAGATGACGATGATTCATCAAAAACTCAGTTCCATGTTCTTTTGGTGTAATTGGATAATCTGTCGCTTCATGCAATACTTCTATTTTTGTTACAGTTAATTCATATCCGGATGGAGCTCGATCGTCTGCACGCACAACTCCAGTAACATATAATGAACTTTCTTGCGTTAGGTTCTTTGCTTTTTGGAATATTTCTTCCTCTACGTCCGCTTTTACAACGACTCCTTGAATGAAGCCAGTCCCATCACGCAACTGTAAAAAAGCAATTTTACCACTTGAACGCTTGCTAGCAAGCCAAGCGCCAATTGTAACTTCTTGCTCGACAAATTGACCGACTTTTGCAATTGTTGTTTTCACATTCATACCTCCTACTATGTATACCAATCTTCATTATACCCTTGTCTAAAATTTCAAGTCAACGATCCATGAATGAAACGTGCGAAAAACAAAAATTCAAATTATTCGCTGAAAACATAAGAAAACTGCCTTTTATAAAAGCTATTTACCTCCCCGCGGGAAAGCGAGTGGCTGGAGCGCAATGGAACGAACATGTGGAGAACACGTACCCCATAAAAACAACAAAGTATACGAAAACAGCCTTTATTAAATAAGACAGAAAGCATAATCAAAATAAGAAAAAGCCGCATGCGCGGCTTTTTCTTATTTTGTATGATTACGTACAAATCGCTCGATACGTGCCAATGCTTCTTCTAATAAATCAAAAGATGTTGCATAAGATAAACGAACATTTTCTGGTGCACCAAAACCTGAACCAGGTACTAGTGCTACTTTTTCTTCCTCTAAGATCGCCTCAACCCACGAATCAACATCAGCAAAACCATTCAATTTAACAGCTTCACTTACGTTAGGAAAAAGATAAAATGCTCCTTTTGGTTTAACGCAAGACACACCTGGGATTGCGACTAGCTTTTCAAACACTCCATTTAAACGTTCTTCAAACGCTTGTCTCATGGTCTCAACTGAACCGTCATCCTCTGTGTACGCAGCAATCGTACCATAC
The DNA here is from genome assembly GCF_036663575.1 of Halalkalibacter flavus. Taxonomy (NCBI): domain Bacteria; kingdom Bacillati; phylum Bacillota; class Bacilli; order Caryophanales; family Bacillaceae; genus Halalkalibacter; species Halalkalibacter flavus. The sequence continues at coordinate 79,719 of NZ_JAWRVK010000006.1, read as the reverse complement.
TGTGCATTTGTTGTTGGATTTGACGTACTATGGCTAGCTAGGTTGGTCATTGCTTTAATAACTTCAGCGTTTCCTGCAGCATAACCAATTCTCCAACCAGTCATTGAGTGAGACTTAGATACTCCATTAACTACAATCGTCTGTTCTTTTAATTCATTTGAAAGCTGAGCAATAGATGTATGTGTTGCCTCATCATATACAAGTTTCTCATAAATTTCATCAGAAACAATTAATACATTATGTTTTACACAAACGTCTCCAAGCTCACGAAGCTCATCCTCTGAATACATAGAACCCGTTGGATTACTTGGTGAATTTAAAATGAATGCCTTTGTTTTCTCTGTAATTGCTTGATCTAGTTGTTCTGCCGTGACTTTAAATTCATTACTTTCAAGTCCTTCAATATATACCGGGCTTCCTCCAGCAAGCTTTACTTGTTCAGGGTAGCTCACCCAATAAGGTGTGGGGATAATAACTTCATCCCCATCATCTAAAATCGCTTGAAATAATGTGTAAAGTACATGTTTTGCACCAGAACCAACGAGGATTTCTGCTGGCTTATACGAGATTTGTTGATCCTGCTCAAATTTACCAATGATTGCTTCTTTTAGCTTTGGTAGCCCTGCAGAAGGAGTATACTTAGTATGGCCCTCCTCCATAGAACGAACAGCAGCATCAATTATGTATTGAGGTGTATTAAAATCTGGTTCGCCTGCTCCTAGCCCAATGACGTCATGCCCTTGTTCTTTTAATTCCTTTGCTTTTGCTGTAATCGCTAACGTTGATGAAGGTGTTAATGTCGAAACTCTTTTCGCTAATCTCATATGTATGTCCCTCCCAAGTAATATACTATACACTATAAATTGTCCAGAGCCATCATTCAAGTACGAAATTGTTTATTCTGTTCGTAATAAATATCTTTTTATGAACGTTCCATTTTCAAACGTCACATAATAATAGCCTTTTCGGTTCTCATCATTGATGTACGTAATTTCGTATACAGGTAACCCTCTTTCATATCCTAACTTAGCCGTTTGGATACGTGACACTTCTTCATTTCGATCTACAATGGCAACAGCCTCTTCTCTTGTTATGCCGTCACTTGCTTTTTCTACATGATGAAAGTCATATTCAGCAGACACCCATACAATTGTTTCTTCATCCTCTTCATCTAATCCGGTAAAGACATAAAAGGCATCCGTTCCATGGTAGTAAGTGACAGTCAATACAGTTTTGAGTAACGATTGTCCCACGACATAATTTTCTGCTTGTGCATAATTATGACGAAGAGGTTCGCGAATCGTTTGATATGCGTAAACACTTAGTCCAGTTAATGTTAAGACAATAATAATAGCAAGAAAAATCATCCATTTTTTCATATATATCTCCTGTTACGTACGATAAATCGAAAATACCATTGTGTCGTTATCTTTATCATCAAGTGCTAAGCCGAATAATAAGTCCTGTTCTTTTAATGTACGATTTAACGCATTAACAATTTTATACGTATCTTGTGCTTTTTTTACTCGGGTCGTTGATAAAACAACCATTTTCTGTTTCATGTTTTCTCCTCCAAAAAAATATTAGTTCCTTCCTTGATGCACAAGTTTTGCTAAACATAGTAATAAGGGTTAAGGTGATACTAAAAGTACGCCAAGCAAAGGGGGGCGTAACTATTGTCTAACCATGAGCAATCGATGGCATCACGTTTTCAAAAAGAAAAGGAAGAAGTAGCTCTGCTTAGTCGAAAAGGCTTGAAATGGCATCAAGTTTTTCCGATTTCAATCAGACAAACGTTATTTCCTTCAATATTTCAGAAGGATCATAATTAAAATGTAATACAACCAAATAACTGCCTGCTCACACCTCAAAATGTTCTGCACAAATGCCTCGTGCAGAACATTTCACTTTTCCCTTAACAAATAATTCCTCTGACGAAATCATTATACCATTAGCAATAAGCCTCGAAAACCATTGCTTCAGTCACCCTTTAAAATGAACGGTTACAAGCTCATAATCATCCTGATTTACCTTTATAATAACAGCTCCATTTTGTATCACTCGATACGTATCGATCCACGTTTCCTGCAAACGTTCTAACAACTGTGCACTTACTTCTCGATTTTCTCTCGTAAACAAAACAGCTACTTGTGGGTCTATTTCATTTAGAAACCGCTGGCTCGTTCCATCATTCATTCCAAATTCGGCAACTTTTAATACTGAAACAGGAGACAACTCATCATTCATCCATACTCTTTCTATGTCTTCGTTTGCTTCAGATGAAAAGAAAAATTGATGTTTTTCATGAATAGTAACAATAAACGAAAGCGTAGGCATGATTGTAGAGGGGCTCGGTAAAACCTTAACGGTAACATGTTCGGCAAGTTCCTTTGATGTATCGTCGGACCAACCGACAATCCGAACATCGAGTTTCTCATATTGCGTATTTGCTTGGTCCAAACCTTCTTCAGGTACGACTAACGTTTTCGTCCCCAAACGTGTTACTATTTCTTCTACATTCCCACTATATTCTTTTTCAAACCTCGGCAAGATAATGGTGTCAATGGAAGTTACATTTAACTTCTTCAGCCGGAAAAATAATGATTCTGCAGAGTCTTGTTCACCTGTGCCAATGAGAACTGATTCCTCATTTGGTAATTCTAAATATGTTGACTCCCCATTTGGAAGATCCAAAAATACAAAGCCAACATCCTTTTCTTCTAGCTGTAGATCTAGCTCCATTTCTTCTTGTCCATCTGAATTACTAACCATCCGAACTTCCAATCCTAATAAACCAGCTAATATGCCCATACAAAGAAGCCCGATAAGAATTTTACGCATCTCGCCTTAAACCCTCCATTAATTTTTAATCGATGGCAGCCTTACATATAATCTTGAAATTGTTCAAGTAAATCTTCTAGCTTCCCTTCGTGTACGGGTACATTTGGCAAGGATCGAATAAATTGTTTTCCATATCGTGTCGTAGAAATGCGCCGATCTAATATAAACACACAACCACGATCTTGTGTCGTTCTTATTAATCTGCCAAACCCTTGTTTAAACCGAATAATTGCTTGAGGCAAAGAAATTTCCATGAAAGGATTTCTTCCTTCTTCTTTTGCTTTTTCATATTGGGCCTGAAGCAATGGCTGGTCAGGGGGGGAAAATGGCAATCGAACAATGACTAAATTTCGAAGCTCATCTCCTGGTAAATCAATCCCTTCCCAGAAGCTACTTGTGCCAAAGAGAATAGCTTGATTTGTTTGCTTGAACATCTTCATCAGCTTTGCTCTACTCCCACTTGTCACTCCTTGACCTATTAACTGAAATGTAGAAAACTCATTAAACTTCTTCACATGATAATATACTTGTTTTAGCATCTCATAGGACGTAAAAAGGACTAACATTTTTCCACTTGATGCTTCCATCATTCTCCATAATTTAATGGACACTTCTATGGCGAAATCTTCATCCGATACTTCTTTAATTGCAGGTATATCACTAGGTAAAAGCACTCTAACTTGATCCATATAAGAAAAAGGAGACGGGATGACACATTGTGCTACACCAAAATCCGTTAACCCTAATCTCTTTTCTTGGTAGTCAAATGAACCATTTATAGAAAGTGTCGCTGAAGTCATAACTACACTTTTTTTCTTAGCAAAGAAACGATCCGCTAAAATTTCTGACACATCAATAGGTTTGCTATATAAAAAAGTCGCATTTTTAGCCCCTCTTGGCTCTACCTCAAGCCAGTACACCATGTTCGGATCGTATTCGAGCAGTAATTCGTATAGCGTTTGTTCTTCCTCATACACCTGATCTATTAATCCTTCGACATCAGCAATAAGACTGCGGTCTTTGTAAGTCATATCATCCTTTTTATCAGAGAATGGTTTAACCCAATTTTGAAATGCAGCTATGCAATCCTTTGTCTGCATATGAACACGCATTGCACACTCAAGAATCGCTTGCCATGTTGAACTAGATTCCAAATAGCTCGCGTAACGATAACGTAGTCGACCTACATCTGTTGCACTTGCTTGGTTTTTTGATAAGACATAGCCATGCAACATACGAAATAATTCATCTACTTCATCCTTTAATTTTTGGACTAATTCTAAACTTGTATCAGATGTACCGACAACCTGAATTTGGTATTCATGGATAAGGCGATGTAGCTGTTCTAGCATGCCATCTTCTTGACTTAACCCTAATCGCTGAAATAGGTAAGAAAACGACACAAAGTCTGCTTTTGCGCCTAAATGGTCACTTGCTGTTTCTTCTAAGTGATGCGCCTCATCTAAAATCGCATATGAATATGTTGGCAGCAATCGTTGTTCATGGACCAGATCTGTACATAAAAGGGCATGATTCGTTATCACGATGTCTGAAGATTGAGCACGTTTTCTCGCTCGATGATAAAAGCAACGCGAGAACCACGGGCTATAGCGGCCAAGGTCTGAAGCTGCATCACTTTGTACTTCATACCAGAAGCCTTTCCCTCCTGAAGGAAGGTTTAATTCTTCCATATCGCCATGCGCTGTCTCTGTTAACCAAATTAAAAGCAACGCCTTTGTCAAAAGCACATCATAACTGTCTTCATGAGTATGCAATAACGATTGCTCAAATTTACGCAAGCATAAATAATGACTTCTTCCTTTCAGCAATGAAACACGTACTGAAAACGGAAGAAGATGATTAAGTAAAGGTAAGTCTCTTGATAGTAACTGCTCTTGTAGTGGGATCGTTTGAGTACTTACAATAACAGGCTCATTTTTTGTATAGGAAAAAAAAGCTGCTGGAAGTAAGTACCCTAATGACTTACCTGTCCCCGTTCCCGCTTCGATCATTTTATGTTCATTATGTTGAAATGCCTCATCTACTTCCATCATCATTTGTTTTTGTCCAGGTCTTAACTCGTAATTTGTAAAAGCCGTTTGCATCTTTCCATCTTCATCATATAACGTTTGCAAATAATCATTGAATGAAGGCTGAATCCCTTTTTCTTTCAATTCAGGTTCGTCCTTAATTTTCTTTAAAGCGATTTGACGATAACAATCATATTGCTCATCATCCGTTACCCCTTGAGCCAACTTCTGGTGAATGATTGATTGTAGCATCGGTTCTAAATCACTTTTAAATCTTCTCGAAAGTGGTGCCAATTGTTGTAGTGTTAACACTGGCAGTCGGTTTAATTTATGTAATAATGACAAAAAAAGAGTCGATGTTACTTCTGCATCACTATCTGCTTGATGTGGCCTGTCATGAGAGAAACCAAGGTGCTCAGCTAGTTGACCTAATTTGTAGCTTTCCTGCTTTGGTAGTAATACTCTCGCTAATTCAACTGTATCGAAAACAGGCATATCTGGGAGTTGATAGCCTTCTAATTCCATTTGATTCTTAAGAAAAGCTTGGTCAAAATCAACATTGTGGGCAACAAAGCTGCTTTTTGTAAATAACGGAAGTAACTCAGGAATAATTTCTCGAAAAGAAGGGGCATTTTCTACTAAATCATCAGAAATGCCCGTTAATTCTTCAATAAATGGGGGGATAGTTTGCCCTGGGTTAACAAAAGAGGCAAATGTTTCAACAATTTCACCCTCTTCTATAACTACCGCCCCAATTTGAATAATCCGGTCCCCTTTTCCTACAGAGTGGCCCGTCGTTTCAACATCAACCACAACATAACGTTCGTTCATAGTACACCTCGTTCTATAAAACCCTAATCAACAAGTTGCAGTTCCGAAATTTCGGGCCAACTTTTTTGCAGCCAATTAAGCGAGTAAGTAATGTTTTTATTATTTGGGTCTACACGCATTGCTTCGTGGAATGTTCTTATTGCATTGGTTTTATCGTCTAATAATGCATAATTCCATGCTAGACCATGTAAAACGTTTACTGAACCTAAATGCTTTTCTTGCACCCGTTTGTAGCAATGGATAGCAGCTTGATGATAGCCATGCCATTCACAAACGTATGCAAGAGCAAGTAAGGACTCTTCAGAATCCAAAAGTGAAATGCTCGTTGTCCAAGACGTCCAGGCTTCATCTAGGCTCCCATCTTGCCACTGACAACACCCTAAAAAAAAGAATGCTTCTCCATCATCAGGAACTTGTTTAATATAGGATAAGAAATATTGTTTTGCTATATGAAATACTTCATTATAAAAGTAACAGATACCTAAATTATACACGACATCAAGAGATGAAGTAAGGTCATTTGCTTTCTCAAATGATACGATGGCATCATCTAGACGTTCTTCCCTCGTTTGAACGCAACCTAATCCTACATGTGCAAAGTGCTTAAGAGCAGGGTAAATACTCACTTGTATTATATATATAAATGCTTCTTTTGCTTCTTCTAGTTGCTCTGAAAATAAGTATGCAAACCCTAAATAAAGCCGTCGCAACTCATCATTTGGTCCATTTACTGACTCTTTTTTTAACGTACGGGCTGCTTGCTCAAACATCTCCAGTTCATAAAATGTTGTGCCTTTTGAAGTATAAGAAAAGGACGGCTCTCTTTCCTTTTTAGGATCTTTTAACTCATTTATCTTTTCATCAAGTTCTGTCCATTTATCTAAAAGCGTTCCTGCTGCTTCTTCTAAATATTTTAATTGATTTTCTTGTTCTGCTTCAGACATGAATGTCCATTTTTTTTCTATGTTTTCATATATGGCATTCCAGGATGTAATCCAATCATTCAAAAAAAACCCCTCCTCTCGATGGTTATACTTAAAGTGTTTATCGAAGAGGAGGGGAATATTCGAATTATAAGACGGTAGAAGCTGGCTCCTTGTCTAACATTTGAACAATTTGATTGTTCTCATTCATAATTGCTACTTTTGGCTCGTGGTCTTTTACTTTCTCTTCTGCCACTTGTGCATAAGAAATGACAATAATGACATCTCCTTCATGAACAAGTCTTGCAGCAGCACCATTTAAACAAAACACATTGCTGCCTCGTGGACCTTTGATCACATACGTTTCAAATCTTTGCCCATTGTTATTATTTACAATTTGCACTTTTTCATTTTCTAAAATATCAACTGCATCCATGATGTCTTCATCAATCGTAATACTGCCTACATAATTTAAGTTTGATTCCGTTACACGTGCACGGTGAATTTTTGACTTCATCATCGTACGATACATTTACTTTTCCCCCTCCTGTATATCTACTATATAATTATCAATTAACCGCGCGTTCTTATAGAAGTAAGCAACGGCAAGGATTACTTTGCCACTAAGTTGTTCCGATTGTTCTAGACTTGGGTAATGAAGGATATCTACATAATCAATCCTGCCAGATCCTGTTTCAAGGCGCTTCTCTAGCTCAGCTCGAATGAAAGAATGACTTGTTTCACCAGAGCGGACCAAATTGGCTCCTGCCTTTAAAGCTTCATAAAGAAACGGCGCTTCAGCTCTTTCCTCTTTCGTTAAATAAACATTTCTTGAACTCTTTGCTAAACCATCCTCTTCACGAACCGTTGGACATCCACGGATGTTTACAGGTACATTAAATGCTTCAACCATGTTCATAATAATAGCTAGTTGCTGCGCATCTTTTTGTCCAAAATAAGCCTCGTTCGGTTGTACAATTTGTAGTAACTTCATAACAACCGTTGCGACACCGTCAAAATGACCAGGTCGACTCGCGCCACAAAGAACATCTACACCACTTGTAACATGAATCGACATTGGCATATTTGTAGGATACATTTCGTGAACAGAAGGATAAAAAATAACATCTACGTCGGCTTTTTGGGCGATTTTCTCATCCCTTTGAAAATCCCTTGGATACCGATCCAAATCTTCATTTGGTCCAAACTGAAGTGGGTTTACAAAAATACTCAAAACAACAAAATCATGGTCTTTCCTTGCTGCTTCAATTAAACTCACATGACCTTCATGTAAGTAACCCATAGTTGGAACAAATCCGATTGATAAGCCAGTTTGTTTTGCAGCTATTACTTCATCTCGTACAGCATCAATTGTCTGAACTACTTTCACTTGCTCACGCCTCCGTACAAACCTGATAGCGCCTCTTCACTCATTGTGAATGAATGTTCTTTAGCAGGAAATTTCTGTTCTTTAACTTCTTGCACATATGACCTTAATGCCTGCTCAATTATTGGTGATACATTCGCATAGTTCTTAACAAACTTAGGTACGTGAACATCCCCATACCCAAGAATATCATGGTAAACAAGAACTTGGCCATCCGTATCAACACCGGCCCCGATCCCAATAATTGGAATATTGCACTTTTCCGACAACATCTCACCTACTTGCTCAGGGACACATTCAACGACAATAGCAAAAGCACCAGCCTCTTCTAACGCTTTAGCATCTGCTAGCAGTTTTCTTGCTGATTCAGGGTCTTTCCCTTGCACTCGATATCCACCTAATACACCTACCGATTGGGGAGTCAATCCTAAATGGCCCATTACAGGAACGCCTGCTTCTGTCAGTTTCGCAACTGTTTCAATGACTGGCCCTGCACCCTCAAGTTTAACGGCACTCGCACCACCTTCTTGGAGTAACCGTTTCGCATGGGTAAATGTATCCTGTAAACTAGCGTGATACGTCAAAAATGGCATATCTGTAACGATGAATGTATTTTGTGCTCCTCGTCTTGCTGCCTTCGTGTGAAGGACCATGTCGTCAATTGTTACTGGTACAGTTGAATCATAACCAAGAACGACCATTCCAAGAGAATCCCCAACAAGGATCATATCCATTCCTGATTGTTCTACAAGACGTGCAGCTGGTGCATCATAGGCAGTCATCATCGTAATTTTTTCTTTCATTTGTTTCATCTTCATAAAACTAGCTGTTGTTTTCATATTGTTTTCCTCCTTTTTTACGAGGAGGGCTTCATGACGTCAAATAAAAAAAGAGCTGATCCTCCAATCAAATACACAGTTATGTGTCAATCGACAGGAGGGCAGACCCTTTTTACACGCATTCTAAAACAATTTGCATGGCACAAACTGTTTGCTGACGTTATGTTATGAACCCCTCTGTCCTAGTCCTTATGGATCAAGGCAGACCCGCTATCATTGTACTTTATCGGTGCAGTTCCTATTGGATACCGCCCATTCCTAAAAAAGTATAACAGATTTTTATTCTTGTTGGGAAGCAATTTCAATATCAGCTGAATAAATTTTATGTTCTTGACCTTGTTCGTCTTCTAGAAGAAGAACACCGTCATTCGTTATTCCTTTGGCATAACCATAAATAACCTCACGCATCGTCCGGGCGTAAATATAGGTGCCTATACTGAGCGAATAAGCTTCCCACAGCGATCTTATTGTTGTAAATCCCTCTTTCAGATACAAATCATAAAGTTGCTCAAATTCATTTAGAACCGCTGAAATAACTAGAGCGCGATCGACTGATTCGTCTTTCTCAATCGCTAAAGATGTCGCAAGCTCTCGTACCGCTGGATCGAAGTCAGCTGACCGTTGATTAACATTCATGCCAATGCCAATAATGACCGAATGTACCCGATCAGGGTCTGCTTGCATTTCAGTTAATATCCCAACGAGCTTTCTCCCTTTTAAAAGGATATCGTTAGGCCACTTTATATCACACTGAATCCCCGTTATGTTTTTAATCGCTCGAACAACGGCAACAGCTGTTAACAAAGTAAGCTGCGGAGTTTTTTGCGGAGGTAAATCCGGACGCAGGATTATACTCATAGATACACTCGTGCCCTTTCTCGAATACCAATCACGACCAAGTCTCCCTTTTCCAGCTGTTTGTTCATTAGCAATAACAACATGGCCTTCGGGAGCACCTTCCTGTGCTAATTTATGGGCTGTATATTGAGTTGAGTTTGTCGTATCAAAATAGGTTAGTTCTTGCCCTAATCGTGTTGTGGATAACCCCACTTTAATTTCATGAGGATGGATTCCATCGCCTTTACTAACTAATCGATATCCTTTTCTAGGAGCTGATTCAAGTTGATAACCGTTCTTTCTAAGTTCATCAATATGTTTCCATATCGCCGTTCGTGAACAGCCTAATTGCTGACTAATCATTTCGCCAGAAACAAACTCTCCTTGATGCTCGGCAAATATTTTAAGAAGTTTTTCCTTCAAAGCTTATCCCTCCTCTCGAGTAAAGTGTTCAAAAGATCTTCCTTGTTATTACGATATTGACCAGTAACAACTAACTGTTCTGCTAGCGTAAGAGCTTCTTTCACCCAAGGTCCTTGTGGCTTTTCTAATGAATGGATAACATCTATTCCAGATATCGCAAGCTCTGATTTATGGCGAATCGGTAGTGCTTCCCACAGTTCTTGCAATTGATCAATAGACTGACTCTCTTTGTTTCCTAAAAGCCGTAACGTTTCAACATCACATGCTACTTGGATTGAAGCATAATAAAGATCAAGCCGACCCCATTGCTGATGGTTTCGTTTTTCATAATAAGTTAGTCGTTCACGTATCTTTTTTGATTGTTCGTTTGACAATGCAAGGTTTCTCAAAAATGGTTCATCAACCTTATCTAAACAAAGACAGAATGCCGTTAGACAAAGTGTGTCTGAGGAATGTGTTAACGATCGAAAATGAGCTAATTGCTCTAATGCATGTTCTGTAAGCATTAGTCCTGGAATTGACTTGAACAACTGTGTCGTCTTTATCATTCGTAGAGCTTGATTACGATGTTTCCCTTTTAATAACTTAATCCATTCCTTCATAACTCGTTCAACAGCAACCTTTTTCAACAAGTCATGTTGAGCCGTAATGACAGTCATTAGTTCAAGATCTACATCAAACCCTAGCTCACTTACAAAACGAAAGACACGCAGCATTCTAAGTGGGTCTTCGGTCATGCGATCATATGGTTCAATTGACCTTAGAACATTATGTACTAAATCATTCTGTCCACTGACGAAATCAATCAGTTTGCCTTCATAGTCCATAGCCAAGCTATTTATCGTAAGGTCTCGGCACTTTACATCTTCGACTAATTTCTTTCCTCTAATCGTAGTCACTTCATAATGTTCGCCTCTATATTTGACGATCACTGTTTCGTGCAGATTGTTCATTCTATAGGTTTTCAAAAAACACTTAGACACCTCATAAGGAGTGGCTGTCGTAACAATATCAATATCAGCTAATTTACGATCTAATAGTAAATCACGGACCGCACCGCCGACAATATAGGAGTCAAACCCTTTACCTTTTAATATATGTAGAACTTCTCGTGCTTTCTTCCATTCACTTGCCAAAGCGAATTCCTCATTTCCGAATTACTCATTTAGCAATAATTGTTGATAAAGCTTCTCATACCTTGAGACAATGATTCGAGAATGAAAAATGGTTTTCACTCTTTCTATCCCACGTAAAGAAAATGCTTCATAGCTTGCAGCATCTTGTAAAAGCGAAATAGCTTTCTCAGCTACACAATCTGTATCAGCAATCTCGCAAAGATATCCTGTTTCACCATCAACTACTACTTCCGGGATTCCTCCTGTTCTTGTCCCTATAACAGGGACGCCACAAGCCATTGCTTCTAATGCAACCAGTCCAAAACTCTCCTTCTCACTTAACAGAAGCATAAGGTCACTCATCGAAAGAAGCTCGGCAATATGCTTTTGATTTCCTAAAAACAACACTTTCTCTTCTATTTGTAATTGTTTTGTTAACTGTCTAGCAACGGCAAGTTCAGGGCCGTTCCCTATTAACAACAGCTTTGATTTTACTTTAGCAGATATTTTTGCAAAACTTTTAATCACATCTGACACTCGTTTAACTGGTCGAAAATTAGAAATATGAATTAAGATCTTTTCATCCTCTTGCAGTCGGTAATGCTCCTTTAAGTCAGCAACCTCTTGTTTCATATAGACACGTTCATCGATAAAATTATAAACGGTCTCAATCGGTTTATCCGTTGAAACAAGTTCACGGGTCTGCTGCACTAAATCATCAGACACAGCTGTAACTAGATCTGATTTTTCAATCCCTAACTTTATAATGTCTTTTAAAGATGGATCGTACCCAAGTACAGTTATATCCGTGCCATGTAGAGTTGTCATAATCTTCACATCATGATCAACCATTTGCTTTGCTAAAATCGCACAGATCGCATGCGGTACTGCATAATGGACGTGGATAATATCTAGTTTTTGTCGTTTTACTACTTCGGCCATTTTGCTAGCAAGTGTTAAATCATACGGTGGATATTGGAAAACAGAGTATTGATTCACTTCGACTTCATGATAGTAAATGTTTGGATAAACACGATCTAAGCGAAACGGAACACTAGAAGTAATGAAATGAACTTCATGACCTCGTTCTGCGAGTAGTTTTCCGAGTTCAGTTGCAATAACCCCAGACCCACCAACCGTTGGGTAACAACTGATTCCTATTTTAAGACTCATAAATGCCGTTCCTTCCTTCAAGTAAGTTCGATATGACTATTGGTTTAGTTGTTTTAAACCCTTCTGCATAAGTAACCCCAGCTTCTTTTCCGAATAAACGGTCTCTTGCTTCAACAACAGGTATGTATCCATTCGTTAACGGAGTTTCTACAGAATCTGACATTTTGATAAATTGACTTTTATATGCTTGTAGCGCTTGCATTTTTGTTTCGAAAAATTGAGAGACATCTACGACAAAATCAGGATGCTCATATCCATTAATAAAATAAAAATACACATCATCAGGACGAAAGGCTTCTAATTTATCCTTACACTTATATCGCTTTATTCCAGCATTAAAGACAGCCTCTTTTACAATCTCCGTACAGGCACCATGGTCTGGATGGCGATCCACATGATAAGGTGTAAACACAATTGACGGCCTATACTTACGGATGACAGAAACAATATCGGAAAGTTGGTCTTCGCTAACGTTTCTCAAACCTCGATCGCTAAGAGTAAGTTGTATGCGGCTAGTAAGGTTTAAAATTTTCGCTGCAGCCTTTGCCTCTTCTTGCCTTTGTTCAACCGTCCCATTTGATGAATACTCGGCCTTTGTTAAGTCACAAATACCTACTTTATAGCCCTCTCTTGCATATTTAGCTAAAGTTGCACCCATCCCGATTTCAACATCATCGGGATGGGCACCAAAGGCAAGAATGTCTAGCCTATCCATTATATTCATCCTTATCAGCTTCACGCCAAGCAAAGTCACCACGGTCTAAACCTTTAATAAGTACTTCAGCTGTACCGATATTGGTTGCAAGCGGAACATTTCGAACATCACATAAGCGAATTAATGCCGTTACATCAGGCTCATGGGGCTGTGCTGTTAATGGATCGCGGAAAAACAAAATCAAATCAAACTTATTCTCTGCTACGAGAGCTCCTATTTGCTGGTCTCCTCCAAGAGGCCCTGATTTAAAACGTGTGACAAATAATTCAGTTGCTTCCATAATACGAGTCCCCGTTGTACCTGTTCCAAACAATTCATGTTTAGCTAAAATGTGCTCATATGCAGTTGCAAATTGAACCATTTCTTCTTTTTTCTTGTCATGGGCTATAAGTGCAATTCTCATCCGTATTTCTCCCCTTTTACGTAATTAGATTGTTATTCAACAATATGTTCTAATCCATAGACTAACGTATCAATTTGAAGGACAGCATCAACAGCTAATTTTACTCCAGGCATAAATGATGCACGGTCAATGGAGTCATGACGAATGGTTAACGTTTGACCGACACCCCCAAAGATCACTTCTTGATGAGCGACAAGCCCAGGCAAACGGACACTATGAATTCTCATTCCCTCAAAATCTGCCCCGCGTGCACCAGCCAATTCTTCTGTTTCATCTGGATGACCTTGAGCTTTTTGCTCCCTCGCTTCTGAAATAAGTTGAGCTGTTTTGACAGCAGTTCCTGAAGGAGCATCTAATTTACGGTCATGATGACGTTCTATGATTTCTACATCTGGCAAATATTTTGCTGCCATTTGTGAAAATTTCATCATTAAAATCGCGCCAATTGCAAAATTAGGTGCAATGATAGCACCGATTCCCTTTTCTTCAGCAGTCGTTCTAAGCTCAGTTATGTCCTCTTCTGTAAAACCTGTTGTTCCTACTACAGGGCGGACACCATTTTCAAAAGCAATTTGCATATGTTTTTTCCCAAACGTAGGCGCAGTTAAATCAATGAGGACATCTATGTCATTTTCCTCAAAGCATTGCTGCATATCTGTGTAGATAGGTACGTCAATCCCGTGAAACCCATCTAATTCACTTAGCTTCATTCCATCGTGTTTTGAATCTACAGCAGCAATAAGTGTAAATGCTTCTGTATTTGTAACCATTTTGACTGCTTCTTTTCCCATGTTTCCCCGCGGCCCCGCGACGACAATCTTAACTTCACTCATCTGAAACACCTTCTTCTTCTATTCTTGTCCAACGATCTTTATCACGTGATTCAAATTTATTCATCACGATATCAAAAGCTTCTTCTAAATCAATATGTAATGAATTAGCAAAACAGATTAAGACAAACAGAATATCACCCATTTCTTGTTCCATAGTTCGGTCTTCTTCCGTTGCCTTTTTCGGTTTTTCTCCGTAGTAATGATTCACTTCTCTTGCTAATTCCCCTACTTCTTCACTCATTCTAGCTAGCATAGCTAAAGGACTAAAATATCCTTCTTTAAATTGCCCTATGTACTGATCAACTTCGTCTTGCATTTGCTTCATTGACTTTTCATTCAACTAGACTTCACCTCACATCCTATCAATCCATGTTAGCGAATTGTTCCCAATTTGACAAATAAAAAACAATGATTTGCCGATAAATGCCAATTTTTATATAATATTCGTATTGTTCGGAGACGGCTGCCTTCAGCAAAATGTCGATTATGTAAAACAGTACCCTCTTTTTTGGGCAACCTAAACAGAAGAAGACCTTACTCCAACAATTGTATTTTATCATAAGGAGGACAAAATGGCTTATAAGGTTCATATCAAAAATATACTTTTTATTTTATTAGGTTCAGCTATCCTGTCTTTTGGTCTCGTTTATTTTAATATGGAAAACAATTTAGCTGATGGTGGGTTTACCGGGATTACACTAATCCTCTACTTTATGTTTCTCGTTAATCCAGCCATATCAAACCTTGTTCTGAACATTCCTCTCTTTTTCATAGGTTGGAAAATCCTTGGAAAGGTAACCTTTGTTTATACGATTATCGGAACTGTAGGTGTTTCAATCTTTCTTGAAATCTTCCAACGTTACACTTTGATCAATATCCCATTGCATGATGATATGACACTTGCCGCTTTATTTGCCGGTGTCTTTATCGGTGTTGGCCTTGGTATTGTTTTTAAGTATGGAGGTACGACGGGTGGAGTTGATATTATTGCAAAATTAGGATTCAAATATGTGGGCTGGAGTATGGGAAAAACGATGTTTATGTTTGACGCACTCGTTATTGCTACGTCTTTGATTTATTTAAATTATCGTGAAGCTATGTATACACTGTTAGCTGTTTTCGTTGCAGCAAAAGTGATCGATTTTATCCAACAGGGTGCTTACTCTGCAAAAGCTTCCCATATTATATCTGATAAGGTTCCAGACATTGCTCAAGCGATAATGAATGAGATGGACCGTGGGGCGACGATCCTGAAAGGGAAAGGAAGTTTCACGGGAACAGACAAAGAGATTCTCTATTGTGTTGTTGGTAGGAACGAGTTAATTCGCCTGAAAACCTTAGTCGAACGAATTGACCCACATGCATTTGTTACAGTTAATGATGTTCAAGACGTCATTGGAGAAGGGTTTACACTTGATGAAAATAAGAAACCACTACATCTATAGAAAAAGGGACTGTCCCAAAAGTCCGGAACAGAGGAGGCAATGGCTCCGTTCGCTACGTGCCGTGAGTGTGTAACCCACTCCTCTCAAGGCTTTTAAAAGATGTAGCGACTTCGCTCATTGCTTCGGGGGTGTCTCAAAAGGTCAAAAACAGATCTTTTGAGACACCCCCTATAGAAAAAAGCTTGGAGCACATGCTCCAAGCTTTTTAATCATCATTATTCATACCAATGTACATTAAGATGAATCGAACAAGTTCAAGTAATGCTACTAGAGCTCCGGCAACATATGTTAATGCTGCAGCATTTAATACTTTGCGTGTATCACGCTCTTCGTCATTACGAATTACTCCGGTTGAGACAATCTGATCCATCGCGCGGCTTGAAGCATTGAATTCAACTGGCAATGTAACTAATTGGAATAACACAGCCGCAGCCATTGCAAAGATACCTAGCAGAATAAAGTTAGAAGCACCTAACAAGATCCCTGCCAAAATTAAAAAGAACGATGCATTTGAACCAAAACTAGCTACAGGAACGAGGGCGTGACGAAAACGTAAAAACGCATAGTTTTCTGCATCTTGAATTGCGTGGCCGACTTCGTGAGCCGCTACTGCCGCACCTGCAACAGATGTTCCAAAATAGTTGTCAGTAGATAAGCGCACTACTTTTGAACGAGGGTCGTAATGATCCGTTAACATCCCTTTTGTTTCTTCTACACGAACGTCATACAAACCGTTATCATCCAAAATTTTTCTTGCGACTTGCGCTCCTGTCATACCAGAAGAAGCATGAACTTGTGAGTACTTTTTGTACGCACCCTTCACTCTCATTTGTGCCCAAATTGGGATAATGAGAAGAAGAATAAAATAAACGATAAAACCCATCGAATGTACCACCTCTGTTGTAAGATCTTATCTAATATTTTAAATTGAACATCAAACAAAGTCAAACAAAAACCCTATCATTACAGTGTTTTCAAGCAGTTCTCACAATTTTGTCACAACCTTATTCTTTCACACGAACTTTTTGTTTCTCTGCTTTGTATTTTTTATAACCTACATATGATAGGGACATTGTAATCATCCCGCCAATGGTGAACATAACCCACCATAGGGACGGGTCTGCACTATCTTCTTTCACTCTATTATACAGATTCGTCCACTCCGCTTCCATTACTTCAATATGAGAGACCACTTTATCTTTATCCAGACTTTCCGATCTCATACGTTCGAGAAACGTTACTTGAGAATCAATTTTTTGCAACTCTTGCGGTTCAATACTTATGAATAAAGCTGGGCGAATCATATCGTAATGACGTAAAAATTCATTGAAACGGTGTTGATATGCTTGGTTATCTCCGTCTTTAGCCGTTTCTTTCATAGTAGCTAACGATTGCATAACCGACTTTTCAGTGTGCAGCCAAAGTGGATGGTGCTCACTTGACAAAGCATCAACAGCTAGACGAAAGGCTGTTACTCTATAGATTCGTTGATCTATAGACATATTTGTAGCTGTAACAGCTTCAACTGCTCCCTCAAACGAGCCTGTAACTGTTCGTAACGCAGTCATCGTTATTCCTTCCTGTTGAAAGTCAACGTCTAAGAAAGTGACTGAAAAATAATCCAACAATTGCTTAGCTTCTTCAAATTGTTCTCGTTTGACTAACTGAAGGATTTGGTCTGATGTGTGATTTAGCTCTTTCCATGTATGTAGCGATGTCGATTCATCTGCTTCAATACTCATCGGAAAACTTAAAACGAGTGCGGCAACCATTGCCATGATTACTTGACGCATGTTTGTCCCTCCTTCTTCTCATAACATCCTATGAAAGAATGGACAAGAGTAGACCAAGAAAGAGAGACAAACCCTCATTGAATTTCTAATTTTAATCGATTATTTCTGACGCTTAGTAAGTAAACAACCGCAATTGAAAAGATACTAAGCCAAAAGGTAAAGTACCCAATCAAGTCGATGTCAGGCATGAGCCGAGCTGACACCCATGGGTGCATCATAAAGACATAATCGATGATATCGTTATGTAGTGTCCATAAAGCTGCGATAACAAGGTGAAGTGGCTTGATCCTAAAATAAGGAGCATATAATACTGCTTGTAACGCCATCCCCGCATGAGAAAATATCAACATATAATTTTTCCAATCAAGCGTATCCCCTGCCCATCCTGCGGCAACATTCATAACAACCGCCCAAATGCCATATTTAATAAGTGTTACCGCAGCTAACGCTTCAATAACCGGCCAATTTCTTCCCATTAAAAACGCCATTAAAACAAATACAAAAAATAAACTTGCCGTTGGACTATCAGGAACAAACAACAAAAAATGTGATGGCGTCATTGCTAGTTGACCTTGATACCATATATAACCGTAAATCGTTCCAGGAACATTAATAAGCAACAACAATATGATCACCCATTTTTGACCAAATCGTTCAAGCAATTGTTTTCCCATAGCGTTCCTACCTTTTTATGTAAATTTTGATATAAGAAAAGCTGACTGTTACAGTCAGCTTTTTCTTTTATTCATCTTCAGGTTGACCGTGAGCTGCAATGTATTCAGCAAGAATTTCAAGCTCTTCGTCTGTTCCTTCGAATAATCCAGCAGGCATCGCGCCAATACCGTTAGTAATAACTTCCATTACTTCTTCAGGAGATTTTTCTGTATCTAGAAGTGATGGGCCACCAGCTCCACCAGTCATCGTATCGCCGTGACAGCCAATACAAGAAGCATGTGCAGAGTAAATAGCATAACCTTCTGCGTCTGTATTGATGTCCGCTTCTTCTACGATTGCACCTTGCTCAGCAGCAGCTTCCCAGTCATGCTGGTCAACTGACTCCCAAGTTAAGTAAAATACAGAAATAAAACCAAGTATCATCATACTTGATGCAATCGGGCGTCTAAACGGGCGACGCTCTTTCCCTGTATCTAACCAAGGAGCAAGTAAAAGTGCACCGAATGCAAGTCCTGGAAATACGATTGTACCAATGACATTAAAGTCACCTGATGCATATTGATATTTAAGTAACTGATACAAGAATAAGAAGTACCAGTCAGGTAATGGAATATATCCAGCGTCAGTAGGGTCAGCCATACGCTCAAGCGGTGCTGGGTGAGCAACCGTAATGAGAAGGTAACCCATTAAAAATACCGCACCAACCATCCACTCTTTCAGTAGGAAGTTCGGCCAGAACGCTTCTGTCTTACCTGGATATTCCGAGTAATCCTTTGGAATATTGGGTTTGCGATTGTTTGCCTTGACACGAGAGTCACCGACAAACTTCATCCCTTTACCACGTTCCATCTCGTTCCCTCCTTTTCAATTGTCAGCTTTTTAAGCATAGTAGTAAGTTAGTAAATCTTACAAAGGTCCAGAAATACCTTGTTTACGGATCATATAGAAGTGAGCCGCAAGTAAACCAAGCAATGCTGCTGGTAAGAAGAAGACATGGATTGCAAAGAAACGAGCAAGTGTAGCAGCACCAATAATTTCACCGCCGGCAAGCAACGTTTTTGTAAATCCACCAACAATCGGTACACTTTCAGCAATTTGAAGTACAACCGCTGTTGCGAAGTATGCCTTCATATCCCAAGGTAATAAGTAACCCGTTACTCCTAATGCAAGCATAACAAAGAAAATAAGGACACCAACTACCCAGTTTAATTCACGAGGCTTCTTGTACGATCCCGTAAAGAAGACACGCAATGTGTGTAGAAACATCATAACAATAACTAAACTTGCGCCCCAGTGGTGCATACCACGAACAATCACACCGAAAGCGACTTCATTTTGTAAGTATGCTACTGATTGATAAGCGTTGACAATATCTGGTACGTAATACATTGTTAAGAACATTCCAGACAAAATCTGAATGACTGTAATAAAGAATGTTAATCCTCCGAAACAGTACACGAACGCAGAGAAGTGGTGAGCCGGGTTAACATGCTCTGGTACTTCATGATCGGCAATATCGCGCCACATTGGCGTAATATCGAGACGCTCATCAACGTAGTCGTAAATTTTTTGAAGCATCGATTACGCCCCTCCTTATGTTCGCTGATTAATTTGACCTAAGTATACTTTTCCATCTTCCACTACGACATCATAAGCGTCTAGCGGACGTTGTGGAGGTGTACCTGGAAGGTTAATCCCATCTGAGTCAAATCTTCCGAAATGACATGGACAATAGAATTCATCCGGCTCTTGCGTTCCATACGCTACCGTACAACCTAAATGCGTACATGTCGGTGATAAAGCTGTTACTGTGTTATCACGAATGTAGATGTACGCTTCACGAGTTACTTCAGATTCATACCATGCATCAACTTGCTCAAATGAGAATCTGAATTTTTGTGGCTCTTCAGTTAGTTCGTCCACATCACATACATAAATCAGATCTGACTCCGCACCAGCCTTTAGCGCAGGATCAAGCGCAAATCGAGCCATTGGCATTAACATTCCTGCTGCCATGAAGCCACCAACACCTGTAAGTGTGTATGTTAAAAATTGTCTTCGTGAAACTCTGTGGTCTTTTTCACTCACTCGTTTTCCCCCCTTACACAATAAGGTAAACCCAAAAATGGGCACAAATTAAGCACATATTATACTAGGACATACCCATGATAATACAACATGAATGAATACGCAACATTTTCCGCATTCTGGCACAAATTCGGCATAATTTTATGGGTATATGTGTGAAAAGCATCATTGACTATCATAGCAGATTATGATTTTTTATCAAAACTTGTCTATAAAAAAATCAAAAAAAGGTTATCCAAAGGTAGATTTAACCTTTTGGATAACCCCGAACCATTGTTACATAAAGACGAAAGAAATTAGCTTACTTATTTTGCCACTGATTCGTTAAAATCGGAATAAGTTGCTTCATTTGATCACTAATAACATCTTTCTTATAAGTCACATCCATATGTTCAAGAGGAATCGTTGGCATCCACAATAACATCCCATCTAATTCTCCTTCGACCGTTTTCCACTCACCGTCGGAAGTCAAGTATACAATATGGTTGATCCCTCCCGCTCGCAATTCTTCTTGCCACTCAAATAGTCTCTCAAGACGTTTGTCAAACTTCTCTGATTTCAAATAAGTAAATGATGGGAATTGAACAACTCTGCCATGAAATTGCTTTTCTACTTCACCTGTGATAATGGAAATAAACTCGCCCATCGCTACCGTTTGTTTTACTTCTTTTTGCCAGGATAACGGTATAAGCGGAATAATCGCTGTATCAACGTATTCTTTTGCTTGTAAATATGTATCCATTTCAGTTGCTTGCCATTTCATATGTACACACCTTCCACGCTCAACACACAATTTGTTAAGTTTACTTTTTTACATTCTACAGTATATAGTACCTTACTGTATGCGAAAATTAAAGTTATTAAAAGGCACGGATTTTGGTCGTTTTAAACCTTTTTAGTGCCCTCTAGGCAACGTGTGGAACCGATCCCTTTAATGCGAGAAGTGTCTCTCACCTAAAAAGTCTTCTATGAGAGGGTTTCTCATAGAAGACACGTAACGTGCGGAGTCAGTTCTACTAAAACGTAGCCACTAAAAAAGATCTTTGTTTAGCTTTCTTCTAATTGCTTAAGTTCCAGCACTAAATGTTTAAATCGTTCCTGATCCTGTTCATCGAGTGCACGGTCAATGTCTGATAATAATCGTTCCTTTTTAAAAGACTTTAATGCACGGTCTAATATCCATTCCGTCTCTTTCTGAAAAGCGACTGCAAGTTCTAAATTTTCGGGAATATGCGGGTTGTCTTCTAAAACAACTAGGTACGGTGGGTATTGTCTAGCTCCAGTAAAGTGAAGTTCGATATAAATGTCCTCCGTTTGATTTAAACGAATATCATGGAACGCTTTTTCTGCATCAGTTGTAACGTGCTTTTCTTTATGAAAAGAGAACGGGATACTGTCTACTCCTTTTGCTGAGATTATCAACGCTTTTGGAGTATGCGCAGCCTGTTCAACAAAATGCACTCTTTCCATTAACTCATCATCACTCATTAAATAATTCAGCAGCCATGCACATTCACGCCTTTTTAATTCAAACTGTTGCAAAAAGGTCTTTAGAAATTCCTTCTTATCTACAACTGGAATGATGTTGCCCACGCTTCACCCCTCCTTACATCCTTCTCACTCATCACTATTCATTTGATGGATTGTATGATGTTAGTATTCGCTAAATTCTTTGAATTTCCTTTCAGAAATCGAAATTCCTATAAATTTTCAAGTAATTCACTAATATCTTCTCTTTCGGGTTGATATTCAATTACCTTTTTGAAATTTGAAATCGCTTGATCTCTCATTCCAAATTCAAGTAAGAAATACCCGTATTCCTCTAAGAAGTCTACATCGTCTTTGTATACTTCCTCAATTTCTCGGTACCTTTCATTTGCCTTCTCATAATCATCTTGTTCTTTTAAAGCTGTTGCTTCATACCAAGTGTAGAGTGAGTCTTCTTCACCATATTCGCGCATATGCTCCATGAGTTCAAGTAATTCCTCATATGATTCTGTATGCTTAAGATAGGCAGCGAGTGTTTGGACGGCTTCTACATTTGATGGATTAAGAGCAATCACTTTTCGTAAGAGAGTTTCACCTTCAACAGGGTTCTGTTTCTTGAAGCTCAATTTTCCTGCATGGATATAAAGTGATTCATTAAATTCATCAATCTTCATACCACGCTCTAATGTTTCAAATGCATCATCAAGCCTCCCTTCGGCTTCATACGCTTTTGCCAAGTACGGATATAGGCTTGAGTAATCAGGATCAAGAGCCATCAGTGCTTCCAATTGTTCGATAGCTAAAATCATATCCCCTACCTGAAAAGCCGTAAATCCGTAGCCAAAAAGAGCATTAGGATCAAGATGATTTTTCAACCCTCTTTCGTAATATTTTAACGCATCCTCAAATTGACCGCTAGCACTGTATGCATCTGCTAATAGTAGTTCAACATGGACATTCGGTAATCGTTCGCTTCCGTGCACTGCTTTCTTTAAATAAGGAATGCTTTTTATGTAGTCCCCACGTTCTAAATAAAATTCCCCAAGCCCATAAGAAATAATCGTCTCATTAGGAGCGGCCTGTGCTGCTAAAAGTAACTTCTGTTCTGCCACTTCATCAAGAGATTGCATTTGATATAAATCAGCTAATAATAGCTGTGCTTGCAAAAAAGCCGGATCCTCTTGTTTAATTTCTAACAACATTTCAATGGCTTCGTCTTCCTCGTCCATATCAATTAATAGTTCCGCTGCAAATGCATAAAGACTTCCTTCATCAGGATATAACATTAACAACTCATCAATTATTTTTTTCGCTTTCTCCACGTGTCCTAATTCGTGATACAATTCAGCAATATCATGCTTTAATTGATGATCAGCATTTTTCTCAAGTTTTGCTAATTGCTCTAAACCGAGCTCTACACTTCCACTTTCAATCGCACTTATTGCCTTTTCAAATACATTCATTTTATATCCCCCATTATAATTACCAGCTTACGTACATACTTTCGACATTTATAATTTATACCCTTTTAAAAAAGAAGAAACCATCATCCAAAGAATGACGGTAATGTAAATCACTAAAGAATTTTTCATGAATAATTTTCTTGTTGATATACATCAGCTGATACATCTTGCAATGACATGAACCTTCCTGGCCGAATCACTTCAATGAGACGCCCGTAGCCTGGTTTTAGTGAAATTGTTTCATACGTTTTAACAATTTCACCTTTTAAAACAACTACAACAGGTTCTTTTTTATAATAAACAATCCCGTCTCCTTGCGCAACTTTTTGGTCGATGGAATGAACCTGACCTTCTCTTTCATCAATAAATAATAGATAATCAGCATCACTGCCTTGAAGCATTGTACCTTTGTTTGGATACAGCCCAACTTTTTGCAACAACGGCTTCTTCCAACATGCAAGCACTTCTAATGGATCTGTTGTGTGAATTTGAAAGTCCGAACAATAAACCATCCATTCCTTTAACAATGCGGCTTCTAATCGATCTGATGAAGGAGCTATAACCGGAATAAGCACAGTTGGATAGGTTAACAATGTCTGGGATATATGTGTCCAAGGTATGGTTGTTAACTGTTGAAATGACTGAAATTCCACTCTTACAAATGGAATTCGGAACTGTTGAAACACTCGAAGGACTGCTGGACGCAATAATGAAATGGGAATAGTCATGCCAACAACATAGTCTAATGTGCTACTTGCCATTGCGTGTTTGGCTCGTTTAAAAACCGCTTCAATCTCTCGTTCATATTGTACACTAGGAGCAACAGCCACTCCCGTGCATCCTTTTTTAATAAGATAGCTCTGTCTATCTTGAAACCCTTGGAAATCTTTGGAGGCAAGAAGTTCGTCATCATACATAATACGACCATTTGTCATCAAAATCCCTGACATGGATACCCTTTTTTTGTTCCATTTATCAAAAGAAGATGTGACATAATTAATTTGGCCGTCTTCTATTAAATAAGACCGTATTTGATTTCGTTCTTCATCAATTTTTGTAACCTTGTCTAATAAATACATCACCATACCTCCTACAACGACTAGTTATAGACAAGCTATGACGGAAAATGAAAAAAGAGAACTGCAACAGTTCTTTTTTCTTTTATATTTGAATGTCAGAATTTTTTAATTTTGTATTGACATTGATTTATTTCTGTATATAATAAATAGTAAGCGTATGGTTTCTCTCCACTCCTATCCATACAATTTTTAGCATCTTGCTAAGACCTCATTTTGAAAACGCTTACGTTTTCGGATGAGGATTTTTTTTGCTTTTTTGAAGCCTTGTACTTCGATATATTTTAATGATGCACTTTTCCTTGCTCTTCTCATGCTGTTTTGTCTTTCACCTCTCTTTTGACTCACTTTTCCTCGCTCTTCTCCTGTCTTTCTACAACCTCTTCTAAACCAGAAAACATGAATCAACATAAAATGGCGTATGGTGGGACCATACGCCATTCGATCGTTATACTAAATTAAGGCCTAACTACTTACCTTGCTGAAGATGTTTAATATGATCAAAAAAGTTCGGGTACGAAACGGCGATTGAATCACTACGATTTATTTCAACATCTCCATCGGTGATAAGACCTGCAACAGCTAAAGCCATTCCAATTCGGTGATCACCGAAACTACTTACGGATGCACCGTTCAATGAGCTTGGACCTTCGATAATCATTCCATCATCAGTCGCCTGAATCTTTGCGCCTAACTTTGTTAGTTCACTAACGACCGTGTCGATTCGATTGGTTTCTTTTACTTTTAACTCTTCCGCATCACGGATCACTGTTTTCCCTTCTGCTTGGGTTGCTAATACAGCAATAACAGGAATTTCATCAATTAATCTTGGGATAAGGTCTCCCCCAATTTCGATTCCTTTTAATGATGATGTAGAAATTGTGATATCAGCAATTGGTTCACCACCAACAACTCTTTCGTTCTGAACCGTCATGCTTGCTCCCATTTGCTCTAACACATCAATAATACCCGAGCGTGTCGGATTCATCCCCACACCTTCAATCGTAATATTACTGTTTGGAACAATCGCAGCAGCAACTAAGAAAAATGCTGCAGATGAAATATCACCAGGTACAACGATGTGTTGAGCTTTTAACGTTTGACCTCCTTCAACTGAGACCGTTAATCCATCGCGCTTCACATGAACTCCATAAGCCTCAAGCATTCTTTCCGTATGATCTCGAGATAAGGCAGGTTCAGTTACGGATGTAACACCTTCACTTTGTAATCCAGCCAATAATATAGCTGATTTCACCTGAGCACTTGCAACTTTTGATTGATACTGGATTCCTTTTGTAACCCCTCCTCGAATAGAAAGCGGTGTGAAGTTCCCCTTTTGACGTCCATCAATAACAGAACCCATTTCACGTAATGGGTCGGTAACACGGGCCATTGGACGTTTTGCTATAGAATCGTCTCCAATAATAACTGAATGGAATGGACGAGTTGCTAAAATACCTAGCATGAGCCGCGTTGTTGTTCCAGAATTACCTACATCAAGTATTTCACTTGGTTCTATAAGTCCATCCCAGCCTTTCCCTTCAATCGTAACTTTTTCTCCTTGCTGCTTAATAGAAACTCCTAACTTACGAAAGCAAGAGATCGTACTTAAACAATCTTCTCCTGGCAAAAAACCTTCTACTGTTGTTGTTCCTTCAGCAATCGCCCCAAACATAACAGCACGATGGGAGATCGACTTATCCCCAGGGACTTGAATGGTTCCATTTAACCCTACATGTGAATGTTTCACAATAGCAGTACTCATCATATTCCTCCTAAAAAATCTTCAAATTTTCACCATTTATAAAATGTACGTTTCATACATCTCTTGTTGAAGATGTATTTGAGCTCGCTCACGATCTTCTTCAGATCGAAAACTTAGCCTTAGAACCCCCATAATATCTTCACGCGTTTCTAAAATACGAATATTCGTTAAACTTATTTGATGCTGCGCTAGTATCCCTGTAACATCAGAAATAACACCAGGGTGGTCAGGTACATCAACAAATAAATCATAAAATGATGGGATCGCACCTTTTTTTCGAACTGGTAGTCCATCTCTAAAATCTTTTGCTTCTTGAAAATATGTAAATATAGCTTCTCCACTTTCTTCTTCAATCAATGCCTTCACACATTCCATTTCACGAGTCCAACCTTCAAGCAACTGCAATAAACTATCCTTATTATGTAATAGGATATCTCTCCACATCGTAGGATTGGATGAAGCAATACGTGTAATATCCCTAAAACCTCCGGCAGCTAACCGCGAAACAAGCGGATCTTCCCCTTCAATCTTGGCAATTTGATGGACGAGACTCGCAGCGATAACGTGAGGGAAATGACTAATAGCTCCAGCTAAACGATCATGCTGCTCAGCTGATAATTCTATAAAAGTTGCTTTCGTTCCTTTCAACCAATTTTGTAATTGAATGACGGCACGAACATCGGTTCCTTCTGCTGGCGTTAAAATATAAAAGGCGTTCTCAAATAAATGGGATCTAGCTGCCTCTACACCACTTTTATGGGAACCGGCCATTGGGTGACCACCGATAAACGTCACGTTTTTATCCTGAAGATGTTTAGCTTTTCCGACAATACGTACTTTCGTGCTTCCAACATCGGTAACAATCGCTCCCGTTTTTAATGAAAAATGTGCAATCTCTTCTACTAACTGCTCTGTTTTTAAAACCGGTGTAGCGAAAATAATTAAGTCCGCTCCCTCAACCCCTTCTCTTAATGAAGTGGCCGCTTCATCAATAACTTTTAATGATAACGCTACTTTTAACTGTTCTCCTGAAATATCGTAGCCCCGAATATGAACATCGTGTTCCTTTCTTATTGCAAGCGCGATAGAACCACCAATGAGTCCAAGTCCTACGACAAATACCGTTCGCTTCATGCTGTGCTCCCTTCCCTGTGTTAAGAAAACACGCCCTTCATTACAAAGTCACTCAAAAAAGGTACAACCCATCCTTTTTCAATTCCTCGAATAAGCCGCGACGGCCCGCTTTGAGAAAGCCGCTTATAGCATTTTAGGTATGAGACACTTCTCAAAACTAATAGCAACGGCTCGCCACATTGCTTCGAGGGCACTGAAAAAGAAAAACGCCTTTTTCAGTGCCCTCATAAATCATGAAAGACGATTTTCCTTCAACTTCTTATTGTCCGACTGGTTTTGAAGCTAACATTTCTTCTAAAACAGCGAACAATTCTTTATTCTCTTCTTCGGTTCCAATAGTAATCCGGACGCAAGTTGGGAAACCAAGTGCCTGTCCTGATCGAACGATGAACCCTTTCTTTAGTAAGAAGTCAAAGATCTCATCACCCGGTCGATTAAAATCAATTAAGATAAAATTCGTTTGCGATGGGTAATATTTTAAAGCGTACTGTTTGCAAAACTGCTCAAACTGCTTCAGAGCCTCTGTATTCTTTTCAACACATGTTGAGATAAATGCATCATCTTCAAGCGCGGCAACAGCTGCTGCATGAGCAAAAGTCGTATTGTTAAATGGCGGTCTTACAGGGTCAATGAGAGAGATAAGCGCTGGATTAGCGACTCCATAACCTATTCGTAATGCGGCTAAACCGTATGCCTTTGAAAACGTACGTAACACCATTAAATTATCGTACTTTTTCAATAACGGTAAAGTTTCTGGGTAGTCACTAGCCGTAACATATTCATAATAAGCTTCGTCTGAAACAACAAGAACATGTGAAGGGACACGCTCTAAAAAGCTTACAAATGCTTTTTCATCAACATATGTACCTGAAGGATTATTAGGGTTACACACCCAAACAATTCGAGTATTTTCATCTATCGCATCTAACATTGCATCCAAATCATGAACACCATCAACAGACGGCACTTCTCGAACTTCAGCACCTTCGATCGTTGCGTTTAGCTTGTACTGCGAAAACGTAGGATCCGCTGTGACGGTATTTGTTTCAGGGGATAAAAATGCACGACATAAAAATTGAATAACTTCGTCCGAACCGTTCCCAAACACAAGTTGATTCCTATCAACACCAATTTTAGCTGCAACCTTTTCTCTAATCACTGCTGCATATCCGTCTGGATAAATCGCTGTTTGTGATGCTGCTTCTTGAATCGCTATTGCAGCTTTCGGTGAAGCTCCATATGGATTTTCATTTGAAGCAAGCTTCACAACTTTCGTTAACCCTAATTCTCTTTTTACTTCCTCTATAGGTTTGCCTGGCTTATACGAAGGTAAACCGTGTAATTGTGGTTTTGCTTTCATGGTAGCACCTCATCTTATCAAAATATGCATCTCTCTATTATGTTACGACGAAATGAGCGAAGTGACAAACTTTTTTATTTCCTGAAGTGCTGCTGGTCTTGTTTCTTTATTTCGCAATGCTTCCTCCTGTTCTCCAATAACAGAGACTAGGGCACTTCCAACTACAACGCCACCAGCATGTTGTTTCATCGCTTTCACTTGTTCATTCGAAGAAATTCCGAACCCAACTGCCGTTGGAATCTTGCTAGCTTCACGTACAGTTTTTAAAAAGTCATATACTCGTGGATCTAGTTCATTCCGAACACCTGTTACTCCTAATGAAGACACGCAATATAAAAACCCTTTTGCACGTTCTGCAATCTTTATCATTCGTTGCTTAGAAGTTGGAGCAACGAGCGAGATGAGCGATAAATGATTCTCTTCACAAAGCTTATCTAAATATTCACTTTCTTCAAAAGGAAGATCTGGTACTAACAATCCATCAATACCTAGCTCCGCTGCTTCATTTACAAACCGTTCTTCCCCGTACTGCAACAATGGATTAAAATAAGTAAAAATAATTACAGGGATCGTTAACCCACGCTTTCTCATTTCAGGGACAAGTTTTAAGGCCGCTTCTAAAGACATGCCACCTTTTAAGGAACGCTTTGATGCAGCTTGAATCGTTGGTCCATCAGCGAGAGGGTCTGAATACGGAATTCCTAACTCTAAAATACTAGCTCCAGCTTCTTCTAATGTTAGAGCTATTTCGATTGTTGCATCAGCCGATGGATCACCAGCTGTAATAAACGGAATAAACAATGATTGCTCGGTACTTGTAGTTACTTCCATTCGCTTATTCGCCATTTGAATCACCTCTAAAATGCTTCATTAATGTATGAACATCTTTGTCTCCTCTACCTGATAAGCAAACGAGAATAGAGTCATCTGGTGTCAACTCTTTTGCACGTTCAAATGCTTTTGCTAAAGCATGCGCTGATTCAATTGCTGGTATGATACCTTCTGTTTCAGATAACAACTTTAATGCATCTAACGCTTGTTGATCAGTAACTGCTTCATAGGACACACGTCCACTACTCGCTAAGTAAGCATGTTCTGGACCTACACCAGGATAATCAAGGCCAGCAGAAATGGAATACGGTTCTGTAATTTGCCCTGCTTCATCCTGTAATAAATAAGTAAGTGACCCGTGTATAACTCCCTTTCTTCCATGAGTCATTGTTGCAGCATGTTTATCCGATTCCACCCCTAAGCCTGCAGCTTCAACTCCAATTAATTTAACTGCATCTTCAAGAAACGGATAAAACATCCCAATCGCGTTACTTCCACCACCAACACATGCAATAATTTCTGTCGGCAGCTGACCAACTCTTTCTACAAACTGCTTTTTCGCCTCATCTCCAATAATACGTTGAAAATCACGAACCATCTTCGGATAAGGATGAGGTCCGACAACGGAACCAATTAAATAAAATGTGTCCTCTGCGTTTGCTACCCAATAACGAATGGCTTCATTTGTTGCGTCTTTTAAAGTTTGGCTACCTGAAGTTGCAGGCACGACTTCTGCGCCTAGTAATTCCATCCGGAAAACATTTAGAGCCTGTCTCTCCATATCTTCTGCACCCATAAACACTTTACAATCAAGACCAAATTTTGCTGCAATGGTCGCAGAGGCAACCCCATGCTGCCCTGCGCCTGTCTCTGCAACGATTTTCGTCTTCCCCATTTTTTTCGCAAGCAACGCCTGACCCATCGCATTATTAAGCTTATGTGCCCCCGTATGTAAGAGGTCTTCGCGTTTCAAATAAATTTTGGCTCCTCCTAATGATTGAGTCAAATTTTCCGCATACGATAAAGCCGTCGGTCTACCTGCATATTCTTGTAAATGAGTAAGGTACTCTTTGGCAAAAAATTCATCTGCACTTGCTTCATCTAAAGCCTGCTCTAGTTCTTCAATGACACTCATCAAGGTTTCCGGAACATACTTTCCACCGAATTCACCGAAGCGTCCTCGTTTATCTGGATACATTGTTGCCATTTCGCTTCATCCTTTCTTCTAGCTGCCTAATAAGTTCCCTAGATTTCTTACCACTTTCTTCAATACCACTTGAAACATCGATTCCATCTGGACGGTATTGTAAAACTTTCTCGACATTTCCTGGGCGAATTCCCCCAGCAATGAAAACCGGAACTCCTTGTCTTTTCCCTTCTTCTAAATAAAAAGGGATGTAGTCCCAATCAAATGATACGCCCGTTCCTCCCCACTGGTCCCCCACCTTACAGTCAACGATATAACCTGAGACGATCCCTTCATAACTTTGCATGAGTTTGATCGCATCTTGATGATGATGAATGGCTTTCCAAATTGGAATATCAATTTGTTCTTTAAGTTCTTTTACTTCTTCTGCTGATTCATTCCCATGGCATTGAATCACATCAAGCGGGAGATCGTGAATTGATTCTAAAATTGACTTTACAGATTCATTCACAAAAAGGGCGACGAGTTTTTTATTATTCTTGCATTCACACTCACGTAGCCACTCTAGTACTTGTTCGCGGACAACCTGCCTTTTGCTCTTCGCAAACACAAATCCAATATAATCTGCACTACTAGCCAGTGTTACTGTCGTATCGTGAACGGAGTGATTTCCACATAATTTAAGAAGAGGCTGCAATGGCTTCTCCTCCAAACAACGTTTCAATTCCTTTTTCAGGCGATTTAGCTCTCATTAATGATTCTCCAACTAGTACGCCAGCTGCTCCTGCTTTTTTAACTCGCTTAATATCATCACTTGTGTGAATGCCACTTTCGCTAACAAATAAACTACCTTCAGGAATAAGTGTAGCCATATCTTCCGTTTGGGTTAAGGATGTTTCAAACGTTTTTAAATTACGATTGTTAACGCCAATGATCTTCGGAGCAAAGCAAGAAAGAAGTTCTTCTAATTCTCCTTTTGCGTGAACTTCGACTAAACATTCTAACCCAATGCTATAGGCATAATCATATAAGACTTTTAACTCTTTAATTGGAACTGTACCTACAATAAGTAGCATCGCATCTGCACCGATATTCCGAGTTTCTTCTACTTGATTTTTATCAATAATAAAGTCTTTTCTCATCACAGGTAGATGTACTTCTTTTTTTATAGCAGAAAGATAATCACGGTGTCCTTTGAAATAGGTAACATCCGTTAACACAGAAATTGCATCTGCTCCGCCTTTTTCATACCCTTTAGCAATCTCTACGGGATTAAAATCCTCACAAATAATTCCTTTTGAAGGAGACGCCTTCTTCACTTCTGCAATTAGACCCGTGGAGCGCTTCGAATTGTTTAAAGCTTTATATAATGAGAAGTGTGGTACTTCCTCATATTCCGGCATGATTAATTGTTCAATTTCTTCACGTTTCGTTTCTAATATTTTCTCAAGCATATTGCTGTTTCTCCTTTTGCAGTGATTGATAGTGACGATACACCTTGCCTGATTCAATGGCGTTTTGTACTTCTTTCACACCTTCTTGAATGGAATTCACCCGATTGGTCGTATATAGCGCAGCAGCGGCATTAAACGCAACAATTCCGTAAGCCGAAGTGTTTGCTTCCCCCTTTAAGATCTCTTTAATCAGCAAGGCACTTTCCTGAGGTGTTCGTACTTGAATATCCTCCAAATTTCCTCTTTTCAAGCCGACATCTTCAGGTGAAATTGTATAAATTTTTTGTTCGTCTCCATTTACCTCAATAACAGTTGACTCCGTTGTGATTGATAATTCGTCCAAGCCTTCTCCACCGGTTACAAGTAATGTCTTAGTTGTCCCCAACCTTACTAGTGTGTCGGCTAATTTCTTTGCAAATTCATGGTCGTACACACCAATTAGCTGATGCTTTGCTCCAGCTGGATTAGTTATAGGTCCCAACAAATTAAAAATCGTTCGAAACCCAATTTCCTTTCTAGGTGTAACGGCATGCTTCATTGATTGATGATATAGCGGTGCAAATAAAAAGCAAAGATTGGAATTTAACAGAGCACTTCTCGCTTCTTCCTTATTATGTTGGGTTGGAATAGAAAGCTCCTCTAATACATCTGCACTTCCACTCTTAGAAGAAACCGCACGATTGCCATGCTTAGCTACTGGTACGCCCATAGCCGATAAAACAATCGCAGAAGCAGTTGAGATATTAAATGTACTTAGATCGTCTCCACCTGTTCCACATGTATCAACTACTGGAATATCATCTGTTTCCAAACGAAGAGAGTGTGCACGCATCGCACGAGCAAATCCTGTCATTTCATCAACTGTTTCCCCGCGAAAGCGCATGAGCGTTAATAGGCTCGCAATTTGACTAGGAGTTGCAGATCCTTGCATAATTTCATTCATTGCTTTCTCTGCTTCTGCTTCTGTCATTGTGTGTCCATCCATGCATGAACGTAGAATATCTTTAAGCATGAGTGGTTACCCCCTTTTCCCCGAACATTTTTTCAGCTAATTGTACAGCTCGAATTAGTGCTTTCGCCTTATTTTGCGTTTCCTCATATTCTTTCTCTGGTACGGAATCAGCAACAATTCCCGCTCCTGCTTGTATATACGCCTTTTTATTTTTAATAACCATCGTTCGAATCGCAATACATGAATCGATGTTGCCATCGTAACCAAGATAACCAATCGCCCCTGCATATACGCCTCTTTTCGTTGGCTCTAGCTCCTGTAATATTTCCATTGCGCGAATTTTGGGGGCTCCTGAAACAGTGCCTGCTGGAAAAGATGCCATTAATGCTTCTAACGGTTTTGTCCCTTGTCGAAGTCTTCCAGTTACTTTTGAAACAATATGCATAACATGTGAGAATCGTTCGATCGAAAGCATTGTAGGTGTTTTAACAGATCCATATTCAGCGATTCGCCCGACATCATTTCTAGCTAAGTCAACAAGCATATAATGTTCAGCACGTTCTTTTTCATCTGCTAATAAATCCTCCGCAAGTTGTTGATCCTCTTTTTCATTTTGACCTCTTTTTCTCGTTCCAGCGATAGGATGAATTTCTACATGACCATCCTGCACTTGAACGAGCCTTTCTGGAGAACTTCCTACCACTTCCATCTCATCAAACTTTAAATAGAACAAGTAAGGGGACGGATTCACCATTCTTAGTACGCGATATACTTCAAGTGCAGAAGCCGACACACTCATCTCAAATCGCTGTGAAAGTACTGTTTGAAAAACATCTCCAGCTAAAATGTAATCCTTTATTTTCTTTACATCTGACAAAAACGCATCCTTTTCATAGTTCGAAGTAACGTTCTCAAAAGACACTTCTTCATCCGTTTTGGGGACGTTTTTTAACATTAATGCATTAACTGGTTGTTCTAATAGCGAAGAAATTCGCTTTATTTCTGCTCTTGCAGAATGATACGTAGTAACTAATGATTCTTCTTCGTTAGGTCTAGCATGAACTAATACGGATAATTCTTTATTTTGATGATCATAGGCGATTAATGTTTGACAAAATAAAAATTGATAATGAGCTAACCTTTCTTCGCTACTTGTAGCAAGTGTTGGTTCAATCGTCTCAATTGCATCATAGCTCATATAACCTACCGCGCCGCCGCGAAAAGGAATTGGTATATTTAACGGTTGAACATTAAGAAAGTTCATCGTTTCATCAAACGCTTCTTGAAATGACTGTTTCTCAAGAACAATTTCACGATGCTTTGAATACGTACGATAAACGCCTTTCTCCTCAATTAATTCCAACATAGGGTTTAACCCTATAAAGGAGTATCTAGACCACGAAGACTGCTCATCCTTACTTTCTAGTAAAAATGACACTTGATCACCTAATTGATGGACAATCTGTACCGGAGTTAAACCATCAGCAAAAAAACGTTCAAAAACAGGGATGGTATTAAATGCTTCAGCTGCTTTTTCAAATTCTAAAAAAGTTGGGGTTATCATTTGCAATCACTCCTTAATGGGAATGAATGAAATGAGTGGGAGGGGTGTGGGGTATATCCAGCCAACTCATCTAAACGTATACTTTAGATTCGGCTCTTTTATAAAATTAAAACCTCCTAAACAAAGCGTTTAGGAGGATTATAGATAAACGTATCCCTCAACTAAACTCAGCTCTCCTCAACTCAATCTCATTCTCTACTAAACTAAATATTCATTCTTTTTAACGTAAATCATTACTAAACTAGGCTTGAAGAAATACATTTCTTCATCTCATCTGCCCCTAGTCTAACGTTTTCTTAATCATTCGTCAAGGTTAAATCCGGTCGTAACTTCGTTGCTTCACGCAAATAAGCATGTGCGATCTCTTCTTGAGCAACGTCTGTATTGACCGTCATTAATACTCGAATACAAAGCGGCAGGCTACCAGGAACAGGAATTTCCTGTGCACAAACAACTGGTACGTATGACCAGCCGTCAAATTCCCTTAATACTTTAGCCGGAAAAGTAGCTGTAACATCCTCGGTGACTGTAAAAAGTACTTGTGCTACACTTTTAGGATCAATGTTATTCGTCGAAATTAAGACTTGTACAAGTTCTTTTGATGCTTCAACAATCTCGCTCTCCGTATTTGATTCAATTGTAATAGCTCCACGTATTCCTCTAACCATTTATCTCCACCTCCATCTGTTCAACTAGTAACTGTTCAATAGTATTAGGTGGAACTTCGATTAATACCGCCTCTTCGATCTTTCGCAAAAGAACCATCCGAATCGTTCCAGCTTCTGCCTTCTTATCATTTTGCATTTTCGTGACGAGCTTAGAAATTTGCAGTTGGTTTGATATTTTCGTTTTATAACCTAGTTGTTTAAACCATTCTTCATATCTTTTTACGTCTAAGTCTACTTCAAAAACTTGTTCACTTAGTTTCAAAGCAAAAATCATCCCAATAGCTACAGCTTCTCCATGTGTTACAACTCCATAGCCTGATTCTGACTCGATCGCATGAGCTAGAGTATGCCCGAAATTTAGATAGGCTCGAACACCAGATTCCAACTCATCCTCAGCAACAATATTCGCTTTAACAGCTAGGGATTTCTCTAGCATTTGATTAACTAACTCTACAGGAAGTTCCTCAAACGAAGTAACTTCTTCTTGTAACCAATTCAAAAATGTATGATTACGAATAAATCCATGTTTAATTACTTCAGCAAACCCAGAACGCCATTCTTTTTCAGGTAACGAATAAAGAGCTTCTGTATCATAAAAGACTGCTTCAGGTTGATGGAAGCTCCCTACCATATTTTTTCCTAGCGGATGATTAATTGCCACTTTGCCTCCAACACTGCTATCATGTGCTAACAACGTAGTCGGCACTTGAACAAAGCGGATGCCACGCATATATGTAGAAGCTACAAACCCTGCTAAATCGCCAACAACTCCACCACCTAGTGCGACGATGACAGATTTCCTGTCTAATCCACTTTTTAAGGCCTTAGTCATAACCTCTTCATAAACTTCAAATGACTTGGATGCTTCTCCGCTTTTTATAACCGTTGTGTAAATAGGAAGCTTCTCATGAAAGCTTCCTACTACATCATCTAAATAAAGCGGTGCGACAGATGAATCCGTAATAATAAGTACAGATGACACGTGACTTTCCATAATCAAATCCATCATTTCGCCTATCTTTGAACGTAATCCAGTTTCAATAAAAACTTTATACGTTTTTGACTTCGCTTCAATTAGAACGTGATTCATTAAAACTCCCTCGCTTTAGCCTGATGACGTTCAACATTTTCTTGAATCGTACCAATTTGATCGTGACCGAAAGTTTCAAGTAACGCATTGGCAATTTCCCAAGCGATTACTGACTCAGCGACAACAGAAGCAGCTGGAACTGCGCAACTATCAGAGCGTTCAATACTTGCTTCAAATGGCTCTTTCGTTTCAATATCTACACTTTGAAGTGGTTTATATAATGTAGGAATTGGTTTCATAACACCTCGTACAACAATTGGCATACCTGTTGTCATTCCACCTTCTAGCCCACCTAAGCGATTCGTTTTTCGACTATAACCATGTTCTTCGTCCCAAATGATTTCATCATGCACTTGACTTCCTGGTAAATGTGCAGCTTCAAAGCCAATTCCAATTTCGACTCCTTTAAAAGCATTAATACTCATAATCGCTGCAGCTAATTTTCCATCAAGCTTACGATCATAATGAACGTGACTGCCTAACCCAACTGGAACGTTTTCAACTACAACTTCCACAATACCCCCAATTGAGTCACCGTCTTTTTTGGCTACATCAATTGCTTCCATCATTTTCACGCTAGCTTCTTCATCTAAACAACGAACTTGTGACGCTTCTGAACGTTTCTGAAGATCTTCTACAGAATCATAGTGAACATTTTCCGCTTTTACCCCACCGATTTCAAGAACATGTCCTCCTACTTTAATTCCAAAAGCTGCAAGGATCTTCTTCGCAACAGCACCTGCAGCCACACGCACGGTTGTTTCACGCGCAGATGAGCGTTCTAATACATTACGCATGTCACGGTGTCCATATTTTATCGCCCCATTTAAATCAGCATGTCCAGGACGGGGGCGGGTTAATTTACGTTTCACTTCTTTTTCTTCTTCTTCACCAATCGGTTCTGCACCCATAATTTTTGTCCAATGAGTCCAGTCTTTATTTTCTACAACAAGAGCAATTGGTGCACCTGTTGTTTTACCGTGGCGAACTCCGCTTAAAATTTGGACTTGGTCCTTTTCAATCTGCATCCTTCTGCCGCGTCCGTACCCTCCTTGTCTACGGGCTAAATCATTATTAATATCACTCGCTACTAACTCAAGTTGAGCAGGTACCCCTTCAATTATCGTCGTTAGTTGCGGGCCATGTGACTCACCAGCTGTTAAATATCTCATCTCGACTCCTCCAATTCCAACAACACTTTTCTCTTTATCGCTTTTATGCGTTAAATTATAACATAGTTTATAATGTGCTGTCTCAAAAAATTTAGACAATTTCGTTATTATTTAGACATTTTATCAAACTAAGACCAATTCGTCTAAGGAAACTTTTATAACCTATTCTAAAAGCTATATTTTTTTATAAAAAAACGTATCTTCCGGCTCAAATTGATATATAGCCGGATTAAAGATTTGTTCTGTACTTCCAACAAATAATACTCCACCAAGCTTTAGTGCTCGGCTAAATTTATGGTAAAGCTCATTCTTTGCCTCTTCAGTAAAATCGATCATAACATAACGGCAAATAATTAAATCTTATTGACTTTCGAAGCGGTTGGCAAGTAAATTTTGCCACTTGAATCCAACAGTCTTTTGAATTTCCTCTTTTCGAGCACTTCCCACCTCTTTGCATTACGATAGAATTCAGATACGTTAATTGTCATTCTATCAAGAAATTCGTTAAACAGGTCCTCATTACAAGACAATGCTCGGTAAAATGATTAAAAATCTGGATAGCCTTTTTTGCTGCGCAAATTCTAGACGATGCTTCATTTGTGCCTCTTTGTACAAAGACAGATCAATCGCTGTTTTCTTTTTTCACATTCAATACAAAATGCTCATAGTCTTGACTCATGTATGCAACCTCTCGTTCAGTAATGGATTAATCATACGACGAATAATTGAAAATTGCTATGATAATTTGCAAGCTAAACTAAGGCTAGTAACATGTATTCACATTCTAACCAATAAACTTTCATAATATAATAGGACTACAATCTTCTTTTGCTTCCACAAAAAAAGCTCATCCAATTGGACGAGCTTTTTAGAATCGCTTACATTATACCCACTTACTAACTTCTTTTTCATAGTTATTTAGTTCTTGTTCATGAAAGAAAAGAGAAATTTCTCTTTCTGCACTAGCCTGTGAATCTGATCCATGAATTACATTCATTGATACTTGTACACCATAATCTCCTCGAATAGTCCCTGGAGCCGCTTCAGCAGGATTCGTTGAACCCATCATCGTACGAGCTGTAGAAATAACATTCTCACCTTCCCAGACCATTGCAAAAACAGGACCTGATGTAATAAAGTTAACTAACTCTCCAAAGAAAGGACGCTCCTTATGTTCACCGTAGTGCGTTTCAGCTAATTCCTTTGAAACTGTCATTAATTTCGCTCCTACTAAAGTGAAACCTTTTTTCTCAAAACGCGATACAATCTCACCAATTAAATTACGTTGCACACCATCTGGCTTAACCATTAAATATGTACGTTCCATTTGTTGATCGCTCCTATCAGAGTATGTAGTAAACCACTATTAGTATAGCAAACATCTAGAACAGTCACAATATGATTGTGAAATATTTCAAAGAAAACACTATCATTTCCATATTAAATAAAAAAATAAAATTATATATTTATTGTAGTGTCATTATTACTAAGAGGGTACTGAAAAGGTAAAACCGAAGGCCCTGAAAAAGTCTCTTTTAGCAAATTCGAGGAAGTAACAATGGCTCCACCCGTTGCGCGCCTGCTATGAGAAACCCACTCATAACAGGCTTAAGACAAAGCAACGGTTCCGCTCATTGTTTAAAGACCACTGAAAAAGGTAAAACCGTACCTTTTTCAGTCGCCTTGTAAAACCGACCTTTTCAGTGCCCTCTTAAAATTTGCGCTTGCCAATATATGCTGCAATTTCTCGTAAGTATGTTTTTTCTTTTGTATCAGGTAACCTTTCTAGTGCTTCATAGGCTTTTTCTAAGTATTGATCACTTATCGAAATAGAATATTCAATTCCTCCTGAATTTTTAATAGCTTCTAAAATCGGAGAAACATCTATATCTTCAGGATAATTTGTTGCGAGCATTTCTTTAATCAGCTGTTTAATGTCTGTATTATAATGCATCGCATATAGCGCAGGCAACGTTACATTCCCTTGTCGTAAATCACCACCTGCTGGCTTACCTAACTGTTCTTCTGTTCCAACAAAGTCCAATACATCATCGGTAATCTGGAAAGACATCCCAACATTGTAACCAAATTGATAAAGGTTTCTTTGTATATCTCTATCGGCATTTGCTGCGAGCGCACCTAACTCACAACTTACAGCGATTAACAAGGCTGTCTTTCGTTTAATGCGCCGTAAATAAACCCTGAAGTTTTGCCCCCAATTGTATTGATCTTTAATTTGTTCAATTTCGCCAAGACACATTTCTACCATCGCATTCGATAAAATTTGATGAATTTGTGGATTAGCAAAGAAAGTTGACGTTTCTAAAGCTTTTCCAAAAATAAAGTCACCGGTATACATCGCGACACGATTATCCCACTGCGACTTTATTGTTTTTTTCCCACGTCTAAGTTCAGCATCGTCAATCACATCATCATGAACAAGTGAGCCCATATGAATTAATTCAAGCGGAACAGCAATGTGCTTTAACTTGTTAATATCGTATTGGCCAAACCTCGCTGCCAACAAAACAAAAACAGGCCGAATTCTTTTTCCACCCGCTCTTAGCAGTTGAGTTGCTGCCTCTTGCAAGACATCATTTTTCGCTTGAACTGTTTCTTCAAGTTCTTTCTCAATTATATTAATATCTGATTGAAATTGCATATAAATTTCAGCTAGTTTCATATTGTCCACCTTATATCATCACGACGATGTCAAATCGTCAATTAGTATTCTTTCTACTATTTACTTACAACCTCATCCCAAATACGTAGCACTTTCACTGGTTGAGATAAATAATTCATTTGATATAAAAGATCAAAATAATAGGATAATCCCTTTTGCTCCTCTGGACCAAAGTCATTGCAGAGCTTTTGAAAGTAATGATCCCAAAATGCCTTCTCGCCACCATGCGTTTTTAAAATATTAGCAATCATCGGCTGATAGTTTTTCGATTCACTTTCTAATTTACTTTGTAGAAATGAACGATAAATAAGACCAACTAAGCTTGGATGATTTCGTAATGTTTCGTTTCTAACCGCAAAAACAGCAAAAGTCATTGGCAACCCCGTTTTCTCATACCACAGTTCACCCAAATCATAATGATAAAGAGACGTTGCATACTTACGCCGTGCCACAATGGCGTCATCGCCAATTAGCAGACATGCATCATGATCCTTTAACATGCTTTTCACATTGGGATTCATCGTCGTATATGAGATTTGCAACAAGTGGAAGTGCTCCAATATTATTTTTAAAAGGTGAACAGAAGAAGCAGAGCTCCATGTTAAAGCAACTTTCTTCCCATTCAATTCTTGTAACGGCACTTTTGAGAAAAGAAAAATCGAATTTACAGCTCCATATGAAGTTACTGATAAATTAGGAAGCAACGTATATCTCGATGCATTTTCAGCATAGGCATATGAAGAGATCCCGCCAATATCAATCCGTCCTTTTGACATTTCATTATTTAACTGAGCAGGAACTTGGGGAACAAATTGACAGTTATACTCAGTAAGCATTTTTTTATCTAAATGATAAAAAAACGGTAAAATATTTGTGTAGGAGATCTCACCAATTACAACACTCATCTTTCTTCCCCCCATCGTGTAAATAACTCGTGCTCTACACCTAAGCTATCTAGCGCTTTGCCCACAAGGAAATTCACTAGGTCATCCATTGTCTTAGGCAGATGATAGAAACCAGGCATAGCAGGCAAAATTTTTGCTCCCACTTTTGAAACTCGTAACATATTTTCTAAATGAAGCTGATTTAAAGGGGTCTCCCTTGGGACTAATACAAGTTTACGACCTTCTTTTAACATAACATCAGCCGTACGTTCTAGCAGATTACCTGAAGCACCATGAGCAATTCCTGAAAGTGTACCCATTGAACACGGAATAATAATCATTCCATCGTTTTGGTAAGAACCACTAGCAATTGGCGCCCCATAATCATGCAAATGATGTGTATGAAGTTCGCCGCCATAGTTACCGAACAAATCTTGAATGACACTGTCTCGCTCTTCAGTATTCAAAAGGAGTTCTTCTTGAAATACACGCCATGCAGCTTCTGTCAAAATTAAGTGTACTTTGTAAGATTCAGATAGGAGCTGTTGAACTAAACGAACACCATAAATTGCTCCACTTGCTCCTGTAATCCCAACCGTATAAATCCCTCTCAAGCTTTCATTCATAGTAGTACATCTCCCATCGCGAAAATGAACATGACAATACTTAAAATCCCGTTCATCGTGAAAAAGGCTACGTTTAATTTGGAAAGGTCATCTTCTGAAACAAGGGAATGCTCATAAATCATTATCGCACCAGCAATAATTACGCCAATAAAGTATAACCAACCAAGTTCAGTAAAGAAAAACAAGCCAAGAAAGCTTAGAAAACTAATGACATGCAGAAAACGAGCAATCTTAAGTGCTCGTCCAATCCCAAAACGGCTAGGAATAGAAAATAAACCATGTTCTCTGTCATAATCTGCATCCTGTGTCGCGTAAATAACATCAAATCCAGCCGTCCATAATGCAACAGCTAAAAACAAAAGAAGTGCTTCCCATGTCAATGTTCCTGTTGCACCAACCCATCCACCAAGAGGAGCAATTCCAATCGTTACCCCTAGAATGATATGGCACATCCATGTAAATCGTTTCGTGTATGAATAAATAACTAGAAAAAAGACAGCTACCGGCAATAAATAAACTGCTAGCATGTTTAACTTAAAGGCTGCATAAAATAGCAAAGCGAATGAAATAATGATAAATAATAACACTTCTATTTTTGAAACTAAACCTGCAGGGATCGCTCTTGTTGCCGTCCTCGGGTTATGTTTATCTATCTGCTCATCAATCACTCTGTTTAATGACATAGCTGCACTTCTCGCTCCAACCATTGCTACGGTAATCCAAATCCATTGAGAGAACGTGGGCATTGTCCCATTAACGATATATCCACCCAACATTGCACCAAAATAAGCAAATGGTAAGGCAAAAACTGTGTGCTCAAACTTAATCATTTCTAAGATGATCTTCAACTTTCTAATCACGAAATATCTGCTCCAATTCTGCTAGTTTCCAATTGTTTTTTTCCCTAAATGCATTGCTGCTACTCCACCCGAATAAGGTTTCACTTCCACATCTACAAATCCTGCCTCACGAAACATTTCTGCCAACTTTTCGCGATCAGGAAATGACATCGTTGATTCTTGAAGCCATGAATATTCCTCATAACTCTTAGCAAATAGCTTCCCAAACACCGGCATAACTTGGCGAAAATAAAAAAAGTATAACTGCTTAAAAACTGGAATAGTTGGTTGAGACGTTTCTAAACATACGACGGTTCCACCTGGCTTTACGACACGATGCATTTCTCGTAGCACCTTCATATAATCTGGAACATTTCTTAAACCAAATCCAATTGTAACAAAGTCAAAGCGATTATCTTCATACGGAAGCTCCATGGCATTGCCATGACGCAAATTAACTTGAGTAAGTTTTTTTTCTTCTACTTTCTCTTGGCCAATCTTCAACATATTTTTGCTGAAATCTAGGCCTTCCACGTGACCATTAGGACCAACCGCTTCTCCTAAAGCTATCGCCCAATCTGCTGTCCCACAGCAAACATCTAACGCTTCATTTCCTTTTTGAACATTCATCCTTCTCATCGTATCCTTTCGCCAAGCTTTATGGCGTTGGAAACTAATAACCGAGTTCATGATATCGTATTTTTTATATATTGATTCAAAAACTTGATGAACTCGCTCTTCTTTCGTTTGTGTCATCATGCTCACCCTTCTTCTGCTGCTATCTCTTGATAAGGCGAATGCCCTAATAATTCATCAACGTGTTCAATGATAAAGCTCTCATAAGAGTTAAGTTCTTTGCTGCTTGTAAGTAGTCGATCTTTCACGTCTTCTATCTTTCTTTCAATACTTTGCAGCTTATCTTCCCCTTGTAATCGATCACGAAGAATGGAATCAATGAGCACACTCCCCTCTCCATTTAACCAATTTGCCTTTTCTCGAACAAGCTTTTTTAAATAGAAGAAATCTCTTATGACAGATTTCCATGTTAATTGCTCGAAATAGTGTGCCATATTTTGCATTAAAGCTGACTCAATTTGTGCACTTGTATGTTGCAGAGCATCATAACGAACATTTTCTAAATCGTATAAATTCATTTTTGATTCACTAATTTCTTGAATCGATTGTCCAAAAATCCGGATCATAGGAACATGCTTTTTTTCCGCCAGCAAAAAATAGAAAAGGCTGACATAATGGTCACCTGCAAGGACGGTCAGCTGTCGTTTTTTTCGCAACTCGTCTGAAGTAACTGGATGAAGGGAGACCTCATCATGCATATCGAATGCAGCTTGAAGTAATAATGCTGAAATCGTAAACATTTTTGCTTCTGTAATTGGCAATCTATTGTACATCATAGCTATTAGGAAGCGAACCTTATCGTCATCTATTTCAGGTTCTGGAACATACGATTGCAAATATAGATGCTCAGTTAAGCTATAAAAGCTCCTTTTGATTTCTGTTACTTGCTCATTAAACTTACTTTTGTTCATAAAAAATCCCCCAAATTCCGTCCTTCATTGTTGTAGTTGCCTATTTAAAAACCCCATCAATTATATCATAGGTTCTACAGTAACCTACTATGTAAAAGGTATTATTCTTCCGTATCCATCGTCCCGTGACTCGTTTGTATAATCGCTTTCCCTCTGACTTTTACAGCTGATGTGTGTTCTGTGAATTGTGCAATCATCACTTCACCTTTATCAAGTTTTTCAGAATGGTGAAATCGAGTATCAGACCCTCTTGTTAAGCCAATAACATTGACACCATTTTCTTTTGCTTTTATAACAAAAAATTCATTTTGATTACTCATCTCAACTCTCCTATTCTCACGTAATTCAATACTACCTATTCTAACATGATCTATCTTATCATGGATTAGAAATTTTCGCTTCTTGTCCAGCTAAAAAACTCAATCCTCGATTTTAATTATTCTTCATTTTGGTGAAATTGTTACATGATTAACTAGTGCTCGTTTGCAATTTCAAGAAAAGGCACTCCTATAAATCTTAGCATAGACATGAAGGATAAAGCAAAAAGAACCCCCTTAGGAGAGGGCACTGAAAAAGTCGG
The DNA here is from genome assembly GCF_036663575.1 of Halalkalibacter flavus. Lineage (NCBI taxonomy): Bacteria > Bacillati > Bacillota > Bacilli > Caryophanales > Bacillaceae > Halalkalibacter > Halalkalibacter flavus. Next base: position 35,045 of record NZ_JAWRVK010000006.1, on the reverse strand, counting down.
TTATACCCTTTCAGTGACTTCCTTAGGGAGTTCTTCTTGACGTGACATATCATGTTTATAGGATAATGGCAATCAAACCACCAGAACCTTCATTAATAATACGCTCTAACGTTTCTTTCAGCTTATAGCGAGCATTTTCAGGCATAAGGGATAATTTCGCTGAAATCCCTTCTCGTACAATTGAATTTAAAGAACGTCCAAAGATATCTGAATTCCAAATAGAGAGTGGATTCTCTTCAAAGTCCTGCATTAAGTAACGAACGAGCTCCTCACTTTGCTTTTCTGTACCAATAATTGGAGCAAACTCCGACTCGACATCTACTTTAATCATATGAATCGATGGAGCAACAGCCTTTAATCTAACTCCAAATCTTGATCCTTGACGAATGATTTCTGGTTCATCAAGACTCATATCAGATAGAGCAGGAGCAGCGATTCCGTAACCCGTTTGTTTCACCATTCTAAGAGCATCGGCCACTTGATCGTACTCTTCCTTCGCATGAGCAAAGTCTTGCATTAATTGTAAGAGATGATCCTTCCCTCTAATCTCCACACCGACCACTTCTTTTAACACTTGGTCATATAAGTCGTCTGGAGCATACAAGTCAATTTCTGCAATCCCTTGCCCCATTTCAATACCTGCTAAACGTGCATCGTCAATAAATTCATACTCAGTAAATTGGCCGACAACCCGATCAACATCGCGAAGTCTCTTAATATCTTTAACCGTCTCACGGACTGATTCTTCATAGCTTTGACGTAACCAATGATCTTCTCTTAACACCATAACCCAGCTTGGAAGATTAACATTAACCTCATGTACTGGGAACTCATATAGTACTTCACGAAGCACATTGTTAATATCTTGATCTGTCATGCTTTCAATGCTCATTGCAAGACAAGGAATGTCATATTCTTCAGCGAGCTGAGCTCGAAGTTGTTCCGTATCTGGATGGTGTGGTCTAACACTATTTACAACCATAATAAACGGCTTGCCAACTTCTTTTAATTCCTCTACAACACGCGCCTCTGATTCTAAATAATCTTGACGTGGAATCTCACCTATTGAACCATCAGTTGTAACGACAACACCTAATGTTGAGTGCTCTTGAATAACTTTTCTCGTTCCAATTTCCGCTGCTTCTTGAAATGGGATAGGTTCCTCATACCAAGGAGTATTAATCATCCTTGGTCCATGTTCATCCTCGTAGCCTTTTGCTCCTGGAACAGCATAACCAACGCAATCAACGAGACGAACATTCACATCCAAGCCGTCGTCAACATGAATGGAAATGGCTTGATTTGGAACAAATTTTGGTTCTGTTGTCATGATGGTTTTTCCTGCTGCACTTTGCGGAAGCTCATCTTGAGCTCTCGCTTTTTCTGATTCATTTTCAATATTCGGGAGAACGACTAGTTCCATAAATTTCTTAATGAATGTCGACTTCCCTGTTCGAACCGCACCTACAACTCCTAGATAAATATCGCCGCCAGTGCGTTCAGCAATATCCTTGAAAATATCAACCTTTTCCACGTGATCCCCTCCCGATCGAGTAAAAATTTGAGTCTCAACTACTTTCCGAAAACCTTGGACACTATCATATCTATGATGTTGTACAAGGTTTATGACAATCTTTACTAGAAAGTTAGAAGATTCTCGTTTTTGGGCTACCGAGAAGGGGAAAACAAAAATGCCCCTTCCTCTGATATGTATATCAGCATGGAAGGAGCATTATACCAAAAATATTTATAAACCTTGGGACCGAAAAAATTGGCTTCCTTTTTCAGTGCCCTTCATAAAATCTATTGTTTTATCTAAGCTCCATTGCATAGGTCGGTTCCCCATTTTCATCTAATATGTATGGGACACTTCGTAAAGGTACAAATGGTGTGTGCTCGTATAATAATGACCTAATATCATCGCCTTCTTCGAATGAATGATCATACTCGTTTAGCATCATGTTTAAATCAATTTGATAATCAATGATGATCTCACCATCGTTTGTTAATAATAATGGTAAATACGTATCATGATAAGGGCTTCTAACATGTGGAGCTTCTTTGTAATTTAGAGCTTCGTGATCAAGCTTAAAAAGCCCAACATCCAGCATTTCTTCAATGGGAGCAAAACGATGCTGCCTCATATAATCATTTAACCGTTGTTGCAGTTGCTGGATTTCTCGCTGTGACGTTAAATCTATTACTTTTATTTCCGGTTGCTCCTCAACATTTACAAGGACATATTGAAATACGCCACCATTCTCAAATGCAGTACCAGGTGGTTGTTGTAAGTACCTTGGAACTAATTGATTAAAATCTATAATATATCTTTGATAAAGAGAGGTGGTTTCATCGAATGTTCGAATAGGCAAAACACCCGTATCTGTTTGAAATTGCTCTACAGCATGCTGAACCGATTGAAGCTGATCGGGATAAGCAATCCGATTCTCAGCTCGTTGATCATCTGGAAATAAGCAACCACTTAACAGTAATAAACTTATTGATAACAAGACAAAACTACATCTTTTCATTCTTCTCCAACTCCTTTCTTATTATAAAGTAGCAGTAGGTCCAACAATTACAATAAGAAAGACAATCCACCCAGAAACGAGCAAACATATAAAAGAAAAGGCTAATACGAGCTTTTGAAGCCATCCTTTTAATTTTGCTCGACTAAAAATAGCTGTCCCTGCGGATACAAACATAAGCGCAAGCGCAAAAAATGATATCCACATATTCATCATCGCTTGTGACACGATCTATCATCCTCCATATTTCCTATTTGCCCATCACATTATAGCACAGCTTGTCCAACTTGTCGGTGACAGACTAAAGGCAAAGAGATTTTTCTTTTATAACTGAATTAAAAAAAGTTGAAGAAGTGGGGGCACACTTCTCCAACTTGACGAAACCCTTCGTCTAAAACACAGCCCTATAGTAATGTTCGTTCCCTACAAGTATATGCAAGAACCACTAATTTGCTTGTGGCTTTTGCCTACACAGGATAATTATTTTTTATTGAACATTTTTGCAAGTGAAGCAAAGTCCATTGGCATATTATTAGTTGTAATAGCTTTGACAATTTGATCTTCTTTTTCTTTTGATACAGGTTTGTTTGCAAGCTTTGCGACTTGTGCAATTAACTGTCTTACTGCTGCTTCATCTTTAAGATTTGTACTACTAACAGAATTAGCAAGCTTTAATAATTCATCTGGTCTTACATTAGTCTTCTTTTGAATTTGGTCCATGAAAGACGAGTCATTATTTTGAAACATGTTGCGCCCTCCCTCTTTCGTAATATCACGATATCATATGCGATAATAAGAAGAAGGTGCATAAGAAGCTTCTTCAAAAGAAAATTGGAGGGCACTGAATAGGTACAAATCAACCATTTTTCAGTGCCCTCGGACTAATAAGGATTTTTTTCCGGACCTTCTAGTCACCTCTTGCAAACTATATATCAATATTTAATTGTTCCACTTCATGTTTTTTCACTCGTCCCATAAGACGTTCTGTTGCCTGTTCTGGTTTGAGCCCCTCAAACAAAACTGCATAAAGTGCGGATGTAATTGGCATTTCAACTTGTAACTTTTTTGACAATTCGTAAGCAGCCTTTGTAGTTCTAATGCCTTCGACAACCATCCCCATCGAATTTAATACTTCATCTAACGTCTTCCCTTGTCCTATCATAAACCCAGCTCGAAAATTTCTTGAGTGTATACTCGTACACGTAACAATAAGATCACCCAAACCTGAAAGTCCAGCAAATGTTAATGGGCTTGCACCTAGTTTCACTCCTACTCGTGCAATCTCTGCTAATCCGCGAGTCATAATAGCCGCTTTTGTGTTATCACCCATACCAAGGCCATTTGTTAAACCACACACAAGTGCAATCGTATTCTTAAGTGCACCACCAATCTCAACACCTACAAGGTCTGGATTTGTATATACACGAAAATGTTGATTTATAAACAAATCTTGAGCTAATTCTGAAGCTGTTGAACTTTTTGAAGATACCGTAACCGTAGTAGGTTGTCTCTGACTTACTTCTTCAGCATGACTTGGCCCTGACAAGACAACAACATCTTTTAATAAATCTGAATCTCCAAACTCTTCTTCAATCATTTCAGAAATTCGTTTATGAGTGCCAGGTTCAATTCCTTTGCTAGCATGAATAATTGTAACAGGCGCTTGCAACTCTTTTTTTATCTCAGTTACCGTCTCACGAATGGCCTTTGTCGGTACGACTAGAAGGACTATTTTGACACCTTCTAATGTTTCTTTCAGCTTTTCATGTCCAGTAATCCGATCAGATAAGACAACATTAGGCAAATATTTAGAATTAGTATGGTGCTGATTTATTTCCTCAATTTGCTCCTTACGTCTTGCCCAAATCTTCACTTCCAATTCATTATCAGCTAATACCATAGCTAAGGCTGTTCCCCAACTACCTGCACCAATAACAGCAACCTTAGTCAATTGACTCACTCCTTTTTTATGATTTCTGTCCGATTTTGCTTTCTGTTCCAGCAAGCAATCGTTTAATATTGGTTCGATGCCTCCAAATAGAAAGAAGGGCCACAACAAAGGCTAAATAACCATATATAACAGGATAACCATAATAATCAAGGAGAAATAATGCAAAGATTGGTGTTAATATAGCAAATAATATCGAACCTAGTGAAACATACCTTGTTATCACAATACTTCCAATTGCAACAATACCAGCAAACAAAGCTGGGAAGAAAACAACGGTTGCTAATACGCCAATTGTTGTCGCAACCCCTTTTCCACCTCTAAATCCGTAATAAATAGGCCAATTATGACCTAGGATGGCAGCGAGACCGGCCAATGCTGGGTATAAACCTGATTGATCAGGTGCAACTGCGACACCAATCCACACTGCTACAATCCCTTTTAGCACGTCAAGAGCTAAAACAAGTAATGCAGGACCGAGGCCTAACACTCGTAATGTATTTGTAGCCCCTGCATTTCCACTCCCATGTTGCCTTATATCTACTTTTTTAATCTTTTTTGCAATAATATAGCTAAAACTTAAAGAGCCTAAAAGATAGCCAATTAAAATAATTATGATAAGTCCAATAAAATACATAAACCATCCCCCATTTCTAACGCTCCTTCGCTACTTAGATACAAATTTAGCAAAAGCAGTGTAATGTGACTATCACCATGTATCACATTAGTAACGTTAGGCTTCAAAAAGGGAAGCATCCCTTTTTGAAGTCCTGTTAAACATTTTTCTTTCTAGCAAAAATTTTAATTGGGGTTCCCTCAAAATTAAATGTAGCCCTTAGGCGATTCTCTAGAAACCTTTCATATGAAAAGTGCATTAATTCAGGCTCGTTTACGAAGAAAACAAAAGTCGGCGGTTCTACAGCCACTTGAGTCACATAATTAATCTTGAGTCGTTTCCCTTTGTCTGTTGGTGTTGGATTCATCGCTACTGCATCCATAATCATATCATTTAGAACATTTGTAGGAACTCGTAGATGATGATTCTCCGAAACTTTCTTAACCATAGGCAAAACAGTATGTAGGCGTTGTTTTGTCTTGGCAGAAACAAACAAGATCGGTGCATACGTTAAAAACAAAAGCTCTTCTCTAAGTTTTGTTTCAAAATTCTTCATCGTTTTGTCATCTTTAGCTACGGCATCCCATTTGTTGACAACAATGATGACTGCACGTCCAGCTTCATGAGCATAACCTGCGATTTTTTTGTCTTGCTCAATTAAGCCTTCTTCTGCATTAATAACTACAAGAACCACATTTGATCGTTCAATCGCCTTAAGAGAACGCAGTACACTGTATTTCTCAGTTGCCTCATAGACTTTTCCACGTTTCCGCATCCCAGCTGTATCAATAAGGACATAATCTTGATCATCCTGTGTGAAAGGAGTATCAATTGCATCTCTCGTTGTACCTGGAATATTGCTTACGATAACTCGTTCCTCTCCAAGCATCGCATTAACAATAGAAGACTTCCCTACATTAGGGCGTCCTATTAATGAAATACGAATCGTATCTTCATCATACGGATCTTCTTCTTCATCTGGAAAATGCTTAATAACTTGGTCCAGTAAATCACCTAGTCCTAATCCGTGAGATCCTGAAATTGGATATGGGGTGTCCATTCCTAATGAATAAAACTCATATAATTCTTCCTGCATATCAGGATTATCAATTTTATTCACCCCAAGAACAACAGGCTTGTCTGATCTGAATAAAAGTTTCGCTACTTCTTGATCGGCACCTGTGATCCCTTCTCGGCCATTAACGATAAAAATAATTACATCAGCTTCCTTTATCGCAAGTTCTGCTTGGGCACGCATTTGGACCAATAAGGGCTCATCTCCTAATTCAATTCCACCTGTATCAATTAAATTAAATTCTCGATTTAACCATTCCCCCTTACTATAAATACGATCACGTGTAACTCCTGGCATATCTTCTACAATCGCTACCCGTTCTCCTACTATTCGATTAAAAATCGTTGACTTCCCAACATTAGGACGTCCGACTATCGCTACAACTGGCTTGGTCATAACGTCACAACCTTTCTATTTTACTATGTAAAATCATCCATTTTTTTCTTGCAACTTATTTATTTTACTTGATTTCTACATTGTTGTCGACTTCTACTTTATGAACTTTGCTTTAACACACTCGTTTTCGGTTCTTTCACGACAAGATTACCAAGCACAACAGAAACCTGTTTGAATCCCCAAACGACACTATATAGACACCCTACTACAGCAACAATATCAAAGAAATAAAGACTACCTATGCTATAATCCATATAAAGATGATGTTGCATAACAAGCCCCGCTAAAAGCTCGCCTTGTATTAGACCCGAAAATGCAAACAATAATCGAAGCTTTAATGTAGCAGCTAAGAAAAAGGAGATAATGCCTGTCATTAATCCGATCATCCAACGACTATCAATGTACACTACAACCGGATCAAATATCATCATCATTTGAAAGCCAGCATATGCTGCTGCAATAGTAATCGAAGCAATAAAGGCATGAACCAAATTACATTCTTTCGCCTTATTTAACTGCCAAAATAAATAGCTGGAAAATAAAACATAAACCAGATGAACAGTCGTATTGGCAAACACTAACGTTTTTGGAAGTAAAATGAAAAATAGTAGTAATGAGAACGCATTCCAAAACCTTGCTTTTGATTTTGACCAAAAAAAGGTGATCACTACCCAAAGTAACCAGCCAAACCAATAAATAAAAACACCTTCCATTATTCCACCTCCTTCCTTTTAAGTATCGACGAAGTGAAGTCGTTCTAACCATAAAATACATAGAAATACGATTTTGCGGGACAATAAAAACGATTCTTTGATACTACATAAAGGAGGGGGATAACATGGGGAGAGATCGCCAAGAAAAAAAGCTTAAAAAATCCGGTCGAGTTGAATCTGATCGAGACCAAAGTTTAGATTACGCAGGTTCTACCAAAATGCAAAGCCCTGATCAAGCTAGGCAGCAACAACGTCCCTAAACCGTTATTCGATAAAGGTTAAAGTCACACTCCCTTTTTAACCAATTAAAAATCGGCAACCTATTAAGGATGCCGATTTTTATTACATGGTATAAAATTAGTTCTTATATTTCTTTAATTGATCTCCAATCATATCTCCAAGAGAAAATCCTGCTGACTCCTCTTCTTTTGAAGCTTCATAAGCTTGGTAATCTGCATCCCCAGACTCCTCTTCCTCTAGTAAATCGCGAATACTTAAGGAAATACGCTTTTCTTCTATATTCACATCTAATACTTTCACTTCAACCTTCTCACCTTCAGTTAATACTTCAGATGGAGTGCCGATGTGACGGTTCGCAATTTGTGAAATGTGAACTAAGCCCTCTACTCCAGGAGCAAGTTCGATAAATGCTCCAAATGAAACAAGACGTCTTACGACACCTTCAACTACATCACCAGCAGCCACTTTTCCTGAATAGCTTTCCCACGGACCAGGCAATGTATCTTTGATAGACAATGAAACTCGTTCACTATCTTCATCAACAGATAAAATCTTTACCTTAACAACATCACCTTCATTAACGACATCAGATGGTTTTTCAACTCGATGGTGTGCAAGCTGAGAAATATGTACTAAACCATCAACACCACCTACATCTACAAATGCGCCAAAATCTGTTAAACGTTGTACTTTTCCTTCAACAACATCGCCTGTTTTCAAAGTTTGGAGAACATTTCGCTTCTTCTGTTCTACTTCTTCATCCAAAACGGCACGTTGAGATAGAATAAGCTTATTGTTTTCTTTATCAATTTCAGCTACTTTTAAACGTAATGTACGCCCTTTGTAATCTGAAAAATCCTCAACGAAATGACGTTCTACTAAAGAAGCAGGGATGAATCCGCGCACGCCAACATCGACAACGAGTCCTCCCTTTACGACATCCGCCACTTCCACTTCAAGAATTTGGCCAGACTCGTAAGCTTGTTGAAGCTCGTCCCATGCTTTCTCAGCTTGTACCGCCCGCTTTGAAAGGATTAGCTCATCATCCTCTAATTTTAGAACTTTTAAATCGAGCTCATCGTCAACTGAAAGAACATCACTTACTTTTTCTACATGTAGACTTGATAACTCACTAATTGGCACAATGCCATCTACTTTAAAACCTACATCGACAAACGCTTGTTTATCTTCGACTTTTGTCACTTTCCCTGTTACAACATCCCCTACAGAAAAAGACTTCATTTCCGTTACTTCATTGTTCATTTCTTCGACCATTGACTTTTGCCTCCTTCAATCCCCGCAGTCTAGTAGCGGTATCTAACTATTATTTTAACTATCTTTCACGCTAGCGAAAGAAAAGTGATTACTATGATTTCAATTCATGTTCTTCTATTAACTTTTTGATTTCAGTCATGATAACTTCCGTTGCTTCTTCAGCAGATGCCTTACGCTCCCGCAATTCACTAAAATCAATAGGTGTTCCATATACTAACTTTAACGATTTGAACGTTCGATATGGGCCAATAATGGCACATGGAATAACAACTGCATCTGTTCTAAGAGCAAAAAATCCAGCTCCTGTTAAACCTTTTCCTAATTTGCCATTCTTGCTTCTCGTTCCTTCTGGAAATAAGCCTATCATCTTGCCTTCTTTTAATAATTTCATGGCTGTACGTATCGCTTGCTTATCGCTCATTCCTCTTCGTACAGGAAACGCACCTAATTTAGGTAGCAACCCTTTTAATATAGGCTTTTCGAATAATTCTTGTTTTGCCATGTAATGCAACTGTCTCTGAATATAGGCTCCTAGAAGAGGTGGATCAAAATTATGGATATGATTGCAACAAAGAATCGTTGCCCCAGTATCAGGGATGTTTTCTTTTCCGATTATCTCAACTTTATAAGAAGTTGAGAGAAATATTCTGCTTACACTTTGACCAAATTGATAAATTCCCATCTTATTTTGCCCTTTCTTTTGCTAGCTCAATTATTGACTTTGCAACTTCTGGAATTGAAAGTGAAGTTGAATCAATCTCAACTGCATCATCTGCCTTTTTTAATGGAGCAAATTCTCGTGTTGAATCCAATTGATCCCGACGGGCAATTTCTTCTTTTAATTGATCAAAATCAGCAGGTATTCCTTTTTCTTTTTGTTCTTCATAACGTCTTCTAGCTCGCTCATCCACAGAAGCAGTTAAAAACACTTTAACTTTGGCATCAGGAAGAACATACGTACCAATATCCCTGCCATCTAGCACGGCTCCGCCTTTTTCCGCAAGTTTCCTCTGACGTTCAACCATCTCTAATCGAACACCTTCATGACTTGAAACTAATGACACATTTGAAGTTACATCTTTCATTCTAATCGCTTCTGTCACATCTTCATTATTTAATAATACACGAACACCACTTTGTTCATGTTGAAGGTGAATGGTTGTCTTACTTAAAATTTCAGTTAAGGCAGGACCATGTTGAAGATCTATCCCTTCTCGTAATGCTGCTAATGTAAGAGCGCGATACATTGCACCAGTATCAATATAGAGATAACTCAGCTGTTCTGCGACTAATTTCGCAACAGTACTTTTTCCTGCGCCAGCAGGACCATCAATAGCAATATTCATCTTTTTGTTCATTACTAATACACCTCATATACAATCAAACAATTGAAAGTGTTTACATCTCTGTATTTTTCCAATTGTTCTCTCCATAATCTTATCATATTCTTACATCACGGTCTAACTAAAGGTTGCGAATTATCAGTTATAAACTAGAAAAAATCGGTTACTTGTAGCTTAATTACACTAGTTTTTAAGATAACCGTTATAAATCTTCAGATTTTCTTCGTAGTGTAAGTTGCCTTTCAAAACAATAACGAACCACCTTTTGTTGATCTCGTTCATCTATATTAAGAAATTGTAAGGATGCACGTCTTTTTGCTTCTGCTTTTGGCCTATGTACGCGCACGATCTTACATAACACTTTTACATAAACACTATCACCTGATTGCATATGCAAAATAAGATAAAGATTAACCTCTCCTTTTTCAGGAAACGTTTGCCCTTCAGGAATGATCATTGCACAGCCTCCACCACTCAAATCAAGGGTAACCGTTGTGAACGGATGAAATTCACTTTTGACAGGATGTACAGCCGTATCGACGGATGTTTCTACGCGCACATAATTTCGTCTTTGTATCCTCATGTACTTTTCGTTTCCAAGGTCTTTAATAGAAAGGACCGGGATGTTCCCTTTCATCCCTCCAACAATTTCAGTATCAAATGCAAACATCCCGGGAATCATCAGTAGCAATAAAAAACGCTCGAAATTCCGTACCATCAAAAAAGAAACTAGGTTTACCTGTCTCTTCATTTATCGGGTAGTCAATGACATATATCCCATCTTTTTTATCTACTAAGCGACATTTATACCTCAACAATCTTTTTTTAAAGTCTTTTACTTCTTGTAACTCTATGAAGCTGGTAGAACCAACTTTAATCAATCTCCTGACTTCCTCCTACTTATATAAACTCTATCCATTATCTCATGAATAATCAAAAAGAAGAAGCGTGAGATGCTTCTTCTTTCCTTCTTTTTCTATTTTTAAGAAAAATCGTATACAGGTTCAGATTGATTTAGTCGATCAACTTTTTCTTCTTCCCCATCCTCTGCATTAATAAACAAGCGATACGTTTGGTCTTCAATGACCCCATAATATTCATAGCAAAGCACTTCTTGCCCTAGATCATTCTCAACGACAGCTAAATGATCTTCCATTACATCTAAACGAGGATTCAAGCGGTCTCTTGCCTCTTCGTTTGTCAGCTTTGGATCTGGTATATCACGGTCTTTATGATGGATTAAATAACTTTTTGCTTCATACCCAACTACATCTCCATCATCAAGGGCAATTTCAATGCGAATCAAATCCGTATAAACACGAACGTTATCCTCTAGATGAACAAACTCAAGCATAGCAATAGAATCATATTGTCTACTATCGACAAGTTGCATGCTCTCTTTACCATGTTCTTCTAGATATTCTTCTGCAATTTCCACCGCCTCATTTAAGCTAATATTTTGCTCTTCAATTTGGCGGTCTTGTAAGAACCAAATTGGTTCTCCTCCATTTACACTCATATCCATATAATAATTTGTCTCATGATCAGGGTCGTCAGCAACAATTGTATACGCTGGGTACTCTAAGCCGTTCCCTGTATCAGCCACATGAACTGGTGTATTCTCATTTATTTGCAGGTATTTGCGTGCAATTTCTTCTGCCTCTTCTTTTGTTACAGGATCACCATCTAATGCTTCTTTTAATTCTCCATTTAGATCATCAATGGAAGCTAATCCTGCTCCCCATTCAGTTTCACTATAACTTTGGATTGATTTGTTCATAACTTCTAGATTTTTCACAACCATGTTACTTAATGGTTCTTGAGTCGCACGCATTTCTTCTTCAATATCTAACCATTGATCACCATTAGCAAGCATCATTGCTTGTGATTTACGAACTTCTTCACGAATCTCCTTCGAATAGTCATACAACTTCTCTAAAGTTTCATATTCTTTATCCGTTAAAGGTTCTTTTTCCAAATCACGGATCGATGTTCGATAGCTAAATCTTCCGAGCTTATACAAAAACTCTTCCGTTTTTCCCAGATCTACTGAACTTAATGGTAGTTGACCAATATTCTCTTGTGCTAAACTTACAATTCTCCAAACGTCTGCTAACGCTGGAGTTAGCTGACGCCGTGAGTTCATCGCAAGTGTCGCACCTAATTGATCTTCAATTTGGTCAATATGAAAAGCAAGTTCATGGAATGCCCTTTGGTAATTGTTCTCTGCAGTTACTTTTAAAATTTGCTTATCTTCACGTTCTTGAAAGCCCCAAATCCCTGTTGCAACAACGGCAACAGCTAATAGACCTATAATAATATTACGTACCATAAATAATCACCTCCAAAAATTAATGACAGAATATATGCTTGCCGATTCGTTTAATTTGTGGTCTCGTCCAAATCCAACCAGATGTCGCTGTATCTGGATTAAAATAATACAGTGCATTTCCTGATGGGTCCTGTCCATTAATTGCATCAATAACAGCACGACGAGCTGTCTCATTTGGCTCCAAATAGATCTGTCCATCCGCTACAGCTGTAAATGCACGAGGTTCAAAAATAACACCGGATGCTGTATTTGGGAAGGTCGGACTATTAATACGGTTAATAATTACTGCAGCTACAGCTACTTGGCCTACATATGGTTCACCACGCGCTTCACCATAAACTGCTTGGGCCATAATACGAATATCGTTTTCTGAATACCCTGCTGGTACATTCGTTGCTTTTTGTATATTTGCTTCATTATCCTGTACTTCTGGCTCTTCAGCATATGGCACTGGCTCTTCTGGTGCAGCTGGTTCAGGATCCGGTTGAGGTGCTGGTGCTGGGTCCGCTCCTGGCTGTGGTTGCTGCGGCTGTGCTTCACCTGCTCCTGGCTGCGGTTGCTGCGGCTGTGCTTCACCTGCTCCTGGCTGCGGTTGCTGCGGCTGTGCTTCACCTGCTTCTGGCTGCGGTTGTTGTGGCTGTGCACCATCTCTGCTACCTTTAGGACCTTTTTGTATCTCCTTCGGTGTACCGCCGTAGTGAGTAAATTTACGCCCCTCATTTAATGCTTTTTTCACAAACTCTTCGTTGTAATTTGTTGCACGTTCTAACATATCTTTCATTTGTGGTCCTACTAATCCATCCACATCTAGACCAAATTCACTCTGAAAGTTACGAACGGCCCAATAAGTTCCCCAATCGTACACACCATTAATGGTTCCAGTATAAAAACCGTTGTACTGAAGTCTTGCTTGCAATTCAACAACATCATCACCCGTTGCCCCTCTTTGAATTACTTGGTCAGTAAATGCATAAGTGGGTGATGTATTCACAATTAACCCAATACAAATGAATGTCATGATAAGTGGAATCTTGAATGAAAACAGATTACGTTTCATGTTGTAGACCTCCTTGTGTTCGTGGTATCTGTTTCATGACTTGGTCATGATTGATATGGATAGTGTTTGTTTTCGACCTAGTTTTATACAATTTCTTATCAAATTCTTACCAATCTTCTTCCTAAACATCTCCTTTAAAGCCTTGAAGAGACAAGATTTATAACAAAAAGAGGTTATCCAAAAGGTCTATTTTTGACCTCTGGGATAACCTCTACTTTTTTATTTGTTTTATCCTAATACATTAAAATAACGACCTTCAGGATGGGCAAATACCATTGCTGTAACTGAAGCTTCCGGCTCCATCATGTGACCTTCCGTTAATTGAATTCCGATTTTTTCTGGTTGCAATAACTTAAATAATTTCTCTTGATCTTCAAGATTCGGACAAGCAGGATAGCCAAATGAAACACGAACCCCTTGATACTTGGCGGCAAAACGTTCATCCATCGTCATATCGGCTGAGTCCGGAAAGCCCATTCTATCACGCATTTGTTGATGAAGTCTTTCAGCAAATCCTTCCGCTATTTCTAATGCAGCAGCCTGAATTAAATGACTGTAAAGGTAATCGCCATCTCGCTTAGCTTGGTCGGCTAATTCACGTACGCCATGCCCTGCTGTAACCGCAAGAAACCCAACATAATCCATTTCCCCACTTGATACTGGACGCAAGTAGTCAGCTAGACAAAGGAATGGCTTATGGTTTTGGCGAGGGAATGTGAATCGTTCAATTTCAGTCTTCTGATCTTTTGGATCATAAATAATAATATCATTTCCATCAGCTTGTGCAGGGAAAAATTGATACATTCCATGCGCCTTGATGACTTGATTTTTCTTTGCTTGATTTAAAAATTCATCCACCCGTTCCTTCAATTCAACAGCTCTCTCATCTTTTTCCGCAAGTAGTCTACTTACTTTTCCTTGAAGACCAAGATGACGGCCAAGTAGCATTTGCATATTAATATACGGTTCTAAATGAGAGAGCTTGTAGTCACGTAAAATGTGTGGATCCAAATCAGTAGGTGTAAAAATAGGTCCGTTCTTTTTAACATCAGATTGAACAAACTCATCTACTGGGCGATCTTGTACCGATTTTCTTTCAGCCGGGCGCACTGCATCTTTTTTTGCTCTTGCTTCCGCTAACTCAGCAGCAAGTCGTTCACGTTCGTCTGGTTTTGCCAGTCGATTAGCAATTTCTAATCCATTCATCGCATCTTTTGCATATAGGACGAGACCATCATATTCAGCTGCAATTTTTGTATCCGTGAACTTTCTTGTAAGCGCCGCTCCCCCGACAAGGATCGGAATCGAAATATCTTGCTGACGTAAATCTTGTGCGGTTAAGACCATTTGCTGAGCTGATTTTACAAGCAGACCAGATAAACCAACAGCATCCGGATTTTCCTTTTTTATAGCCTCAATTAATTCATTTGACGTTACTTTAATACCTAAGTTAACGATTTTAAACCCATTATTTCCTAAAATAATTTCAACTAAATTCTTACCAATGTCATGAACATCACCTTTTACGGTTGCTAGAAGAATCTTTCCTTTTCCATTGTCGTTTTCTTTCTGTTCCATATATGGCTCAAGATGAGCAACTGATGCTTTCATTACTTCCGCACTTTGTAGGACTTCTGCTACAATCAGTTCATTATTGTTAAACAATCTACCGACTTCGTCCATTCCCGTCATTAGCGGCCCATTTATAATATCTAATGGATCAGGGTAAGCCTCCAGTGCTTGATTCAAATCTTCTATGAGCCCTTCCTTTGTTCCTTCAACAATGTAAGAAGCTAACCGTTCTTCAAGTGTTAAGTTTGATGTATCAACCTTTTTCTCTACTTTCTTTCCACGATAAAAAGCGGTAAATTCAGCAAGAGTTTCATCTGTTGTTTCAAACAATAACTTACTAGCCATTTCTTTCTCTTCATCGGAAATGGAAGCATACCTTTCTAACTTTTCAGTATTTACAATTGCGTAATCAAGTCCCGCGTGCGTACAATGATACAAATATACCGCGTTTAACACTTCACGACCTACTGGTGGTAATCCAAAAGAAACATTACTCACACCTAAAATTGTTAAACACTTAGGAAGAGCTTCTTTAATTAGCCTAATTCCTTCAACTGTAGCATTTGCTGAGCCAATGTACTGTTCATCCCCTGTACCAACAGGGAAAACGAGTGGATCAAAGATGATATCCTCTGGCTTAAGCCCATATTTATGAACAAGTAAATCATGAGAACGCTTTGCCACTTCTAATTTCTTCTCAGCTGTAACAGCCATTCCATCCTCATCAATTGTTCCGACTACAACTGCTGCACCGTATTTTTTAACAATCGGAATAACAGCCTCGAATCGTTCTTCGCCATCTTCTAAGTTAATTGAATTAATAATCGCCTTCCCTTGCGAATAGGTTAACGCCTTTTCGATAACTTTTTCATCTGTAGAATCAATCATTAAAGGAACTTTTACTTTATTGACAAGATATTGAAGGAAGTTTTCCATATCTTCTAATTCATCGCGGTCTGGGTCTGCTAAACAAGCATCAATAACGTGAGCACCTTTTTTCACTTGCGCCCTTGCAATCTCTGAAGCTTCTTCAAACTTCCCTTCAGCAATTAAACGCTTGAACTTTCTAGATCCAATTACGTTGGTACGTTCTCCGACAAATAATGGACGCATACTCTCATCATAAATGAGGGGTTCAATCCCTGAAACGGCATGTGGATGTGATTCATGAAACGTTCGTGGCTCAAAGTCTTTTGTTGCCTCTACCATTGCACGGATATGATCTGGTGTCGTACCACAACAGCCCCCAACGACATTAAGCCAGCCCTTTTCTGCAAATCCACGTAATTTCGTCGCCAGCGATTCAGGAGACTCATGGTAATGTCCTTCTTCATCAGGTAAACCGGCATTTGGATAACAACTTACATACGTAGTTGCAAGTTCAGATAATGAACGAATATGATCTCGCATAAATTCCGGCCCTGTCGCACAATTCAAGCCTACAACAGCTGGATTCATATGTTCTAATGACAAATAAAATGCTTCAATGTTTTGACCGGCTAAAGTTGTCCCCATTGGTTCAATCGTACCTGAAATAAAGATCGGCAGAACTACATTGAGTTCTTCAAATGCTCGTTCAATCCCTAAATAACCCGCCTTGACATTTCGCATATCTTGACTAGTTTCTAACAGCATAATATCGGCTCCACCACGGATAATTCCGCGTGCTTGCTCATGATAAGATTCAACTAGTTTGTCAAACGTTACACCGCCTGTTACAGAAAGTGACTTCGTTGTCGGCCCCATCGCACCAGCAACGAAACGTGGCCACTCAGGTGTTGAGAATTCATCCGCTACTTTTTTTGCAATGGCTGTTGCCAAGCGACTTAATTCTTCTGCTTTATAGCCAAGATCATAATCGTCTAATACAATATCTGTCGAGCCGAATGTATTCGTTTCGATGATGTCGGCCCCTGCTTTTAAATAAGCTCGATGTATGTTTTCAATGACATGAGGAGCTGTTTCATTTAAATATTCATTACATCCTTCATATTCTTCTCCACCAAAATCCTCTGCTGTTAGTTCAGCTTGTTGCAACATTGTCCCCATTGCACCGTCTAGGATTAGAATTTTCTTTTCTAGCTGTTGTTCAAACAAAGACTTAACCATATGTCCGTCCTTTCTATTCCCGCATGCTTCTAAATTACTTACTTCCTTGAATAATTGGTTTCCTTGCTTCAATATATTTTGTTAACTCGACTGTCATTTCATAACGCATAAACGGAGTAATTAAATAAATTCCATTGAAATATTGCAAAGCTGCGTCAATCAGTGATCGCGCAATTTGTATCCCTTCAGCCGCAGCGGCTTCTTTGTCATCTCCACATGCAGCCATCGCAGCTCGAATTTCATCTGTTAATTTAATACCTGGCACCTCATTATGAAGAAATTCAGCATTTCTCGTACCTGTTAATGGCATAATCCCGATATAGATAGGTTCTTTTATATGTTTCGTCTCATTCGCCAAGGATTCCATTTGTTCAATGCTGTAAATTGGTTGGGTCATAAAGTAATCTGCTCCACTTTCAATCTTTTTCTCCATTCTCTTTACAGCTTTATCTAAATGTCTCACATTTGGATTAAACGCTGCACCGACAGAGAAATTCGCTTTCTGCCCCAATTCCTTTCCAGAAAAAGAAATTCCTTCATTCAGCTGCTTCAAAAATGAAATAAGTTGAAAGGAACTTACATCATAAACGGATGTCGCTCCAGGAAAATCGCCAATTTTCGTCGGATCTCCTGTAATCGCCAAGACATCATCAATGCCTAATGCATGTAGACCCATTAAATGAGACTGTAATCCAATCAAATTTCTATCCCGGCAAGTAACATGGACAAGCGGTCTTGCACCTACCTGTTCTTTAATCATTGCACCAAGAGCTAAATTATCGACTCGTGGGGAGGCAAGCGAATTATCAGCCATCGTAACAGCATCTACTCCCGCTTCCTTAAGTGCTTTAGCGCCTTCCATAAACCGCTTTGTACTTAACTTTTTAGGGGGATCTAACTCAACAATTACAGACTTTCGTTCTTTCACAATTTCTGGAAGCGGCTTTTCTTTTCGTGGGATTTCAATCGATTCCCGCATAATCCTAGCTAAAGGCCTGATCGTTTTACTAGTAATCGGTTCTGTCGTTTCTCTCACCTTAGCAAATGCTTCAATATGCTCAGGCGTCGTACCACAACACCCTCCTAATAAACGAACCCCCTGCTTAATAAACTTCTCTCCCATATCTTGAAAATAATCTGCATTCGATTGATAGAAAACACGCCCATCACGATAATCAGGTAAGCTTGCATTTGGGTACGCAGATAAAAACCCCTTTTTCGGTAACGCAATCGTTTCAAATGAACGAAGCATATGAAACGGACCTGTCCGACAATTTAATCCAACCACATCAGCACCTATAGCTGTCAGTTGTTCAAACGCATCAGAAACGGCAATCCCGCCATTCATCACACCTACTTCTCCGAGTGACAGATTTACCACTATAGGCGAATCTGTTAATTTTCGTGCAAGGTTTGCAGCCATCTTTGCTTCTTCCAAATCGTAAAACGTTTCTAATAAAAGGCCGTCAACGCCTTCTGTTAATAGTTCATTTAATTGCTCTTTGAAGGCTTCCTCTATCTCGTCAAGGTTCCATTCTTCTAATTGAAACCGTCTAATCCCCCCAACAGTTCCTAGAACAAATGTATTTTCACTAGAAGCTTCTTTCGCAAGACGAACACCTGAACGATTGATAGAGCGAACCTCTTTTTCTAGCCCATATTTTTCTAGTTTCAGTTTGTTCGCAGCGTACGTATTAGACTGAATTACATCAGCTCCAGCCAAGACGTATCTCTTATGTGCATTTAGAATGATCTCTGGATTTTTTACGTTCACTTCTTCAAAACATTGGTCGACGCCTTGCTCGTATAGCAACGTTCCCATTGCTCCATCTCCTATTAAGACTTTTGATGCTAGTTGTTCTAGAAAACTCATTCATTCTCCCTCTCTTTCACGTGACGGAATGCTTGATCAAGATCAGCAATTAAATCCTCAGCTCGCTCAATACCAACAGAAAAACGTAACAAGCGATTGCAAACACCATTTGCTATCCGAATATCTTCAGGAATGTCCATATGCGTTTGCGTAGCAGGATACGTCATCAAACTCTCAACCCCACCTAAACTCTCTGCAAACGAGACGAGTTTCAACTGCTGTAAAAATGGGTTAACCCAGTCTTCTTTTAATATACGAAAAGATATCATTCCACCTTTTCCAGGATATAGGACGTCTATTACACCTTCTTGCGCCTCTAAATATTTTACGATGGCTTTCGCATTTTCTTGATGTTTATCCATTCGAAGGGCTAGAGTTTTCATCCCTCTAATTAATTGATATGAATCGAAAGCTGACAAGATTGCTCCAATCCCGTTATGGTAATAACCAATTCGCTCACAAAGCTCTTCTCCTTTTGCAGCAATTAACCCAGCGATAACATCATTGTGGCCACCTAAATATTTAGACGCGCTATGTATAACAATATCTGCACCGTCCACTAGCGGTTGTTGCAGAAGCGGGGTATAAAACGTATTATCAACAATTAATAAAATTCCGTATTTTTTGGCTATTTTAGCTAGATCAACTACCGATGCTTCTTGCATTAATGGGTTCGTCGGTGTTTCTATAAATAATGCCTTTGTTTTATCTGTAATACAGCTTTCAAACTGTTCAAGGTTACGAGGGTCGGCAAAAGAGAAAGTTAAGCCCCAACGATTCCATCCTTGTTCAAATAAACGATAGGTTCCTCCATACAAGTCTTGTGATGCTAAAATTTCATCTCCTTGTTCAAAAAGAGACAGAACCGTTTGAATGGCTGCCATTCCCGAGCTGCAAGCAAAACCTCGGTCCCCCTCTTCTAACTCCGCTATCGCTTTTTCTACGACCTCTCTAGTTGGATTGCCTGTCCTTGCGTAATCATATCCTGTCGACTCCCCAATTCCGGTGTGCCTGTAAGCAGTTGAAAAATACACAGGTGTATTAATGGTCCCTGTTGGATTATCGGAACGATTTCCAATTTGTACTAATATTGTCTCAAGTTTCTCACGGTTCATTTATAAGCCCTCCACAATTTTTTTCATTCAATAAATATTAAAAACCACCTTCTATTTTAAATAAGAAGAAGGTGGTTGTGTTATCAATCGCCTCTCCTTATCTTTCAAGCCGTCGACTTGATGGATTTAGCACCTGACCGAAATCGGCTGGTTGCTGAGACATCTTTGGGCCAGTCCCTCCGTCTCTCTTGATAAGAAAATCAATTATTCATATTTTTCATTTAATCAAAATTACAACAAATTTCGAACTTTTGCAAGAGAAATTTTCCCTGCAAGTAGATTAAATTATTAGAAAAAAGCACAACAGCAACGATCGCTACATATTAAGTATTAATTTTTTTATTCTAAGGAAGCATCAATATTTAAGTTTTCTTCATTTCCACAGACACAACGCTTGAAGCCTGTTTCATATTCACCTTTTTCATTTCTACTCCCACGTAGAATATATTTTTCACTACAAACTGGACAACGAATCACAACACGATAACGTCCTTCAGCCATATTGATCACCCTTTACTTATTAAATTCAACGATCTTATACGTCTAATTGGTTAGCTCGTTTCACCTTTTTTAACGCTACCCACCACAGAAAAAACATAAACGGAATTAATGCAACTAAGAAATACATGCCGAAAAAAAGCAATATAAAATCATAGACGCCGTGTAAAATAATAGGCAAACTTAACGAAAACGTCAAATGTTTCACCCTTTTATCTTCTTCTACTTTTGCTCTTCCAAGATAATACCCCATGATAACACCGTACAAAGCGTGACTAGACACGGGCAATAAAGCTCGGATAAAGGCTGTTTCTAAGCCGTTAGCTATTAAATAAAAAACATTTTCTAATGTTGCAAATCCTAATGAGAGAGAGGCGCCATAGACGATTCCATCATAGCGTCTCGCAAAGGTCGCATGTTGATACACAAAAACCCAAAGTAAAAACCATTTGAAGAATTCTTCCACGAACCCATACAAAAAGAAGGCTCTTGTAAATGGATGGGTAAAATACCCTTCCGTCGTGAATGCATATTGTAAAACCATAACAGGAAATACAAGTAACACTCCAATTAAAAACGTTCGAAAAACAAGCGAAACCGTATTTGAACTATAATGATTTCGCAAATAAAAATATGATAATAATGCCATTCCTGGAGCTATTGCTGCTGTAATAAGTGCAAACAATTCGCCAATCCTTTCCCCTTGCGTTACAATTCATTACTCAAACGAAAACTTATATGATAAAATAATATAATTATGCAAAACATTGCGATATTGGGGTGACCTTTTTGAAGAAAATTCTTGTTTTACATACTGGTGGCACCATTGCCATGCAAGAAAATGAACATGGTGCCGTTCAACCAAACTTAATAAACCCATTATATTCCACTATTGAATCGCTATCAACCATTGCCTCCGTGATTGTGGATGATTACTTAAATCTACCTTCTCCTCACATGACACCTAGTTTAATGGTTGATTTAGCAAAAAGGTTAAAAGAGCGTGTGAAAGAAGATCAATTAGATGGCATAGTTGTGACGCATGGGACGGACACCCTAGAAGAAACAGCCTATTTACTAGACCTTATTCTTGACTGGGATACTCCTGTGATTATTACTGGAGCGATGCGCTCTAGTAATGAGCTTGGTGCGGATGGTCCACATAATCTAATTGCATCAGTAAGAGTGGCAGCAAGTGACGAGGCCCGAGGAAAAGGAGTTCTCGTTGTCTTGAATGACGAAATTCACACAGCAAAAAATGTAACGAAAACTCATTCAAGTAATATTGCGACATTCCAAAGCCCTCAATACGGCCCAATCGGAATTGTTACGAAACGAGGGGTGTTTTTTCACCATACATTAACGAAACGTGATTGCCATCCTGTTACACAAATGACGAAAAAAGTAGCTTTGTTAAAGACCTTTGCTGGCATGGACGAAACAATTATCGAAGCCGTTGCAAACACTCACATTGATGGGTTAGTTATTGAAGCATTCGGTCAAGGGAATGTCCCTCCAACCATTATGCCTGCACTAAAGTCATTGATCGCTCGAAACATTCCGGTAGTCCTTGTATCTCGTTGTTTCAACGGCGTCGTCCAAGATACTTATGCTTACGAAGGCGGTGGTCGTACATTAAAAGAAATCGGCGTTATTTTTACAAATGGCTTAAACGGTCAAAAGGCAAGACTGAAACTTATGGCTGTTTTAGAACAATCGACGGATCACTCAACGATTCAGGAGCTTTTTTATAAATAATCCATAGCACTCATTTTTAATGTATGATTTGTCAATCTATGATACAAAGTCTCAAATAGGTCAGGTAACGACCTTCGAAAAGGCAGTCATAAAAGGGCAAAGAATGACCTATGTGACTGCCTCTTTTCTATTTTTTCTTACTTTGAATAGAGTTAGCAATCTGCGCACCGTGAAAACGTCCATTTTCAATGAAGATTTCATTCGCATTATTTCCAGCAGCAATGACACCTGCAATATATAATCCTTCTACGTTTGTTTCCATCGAATCAGGATTAAAATGTGGTCGTCCACTTGCTCGGTCAACAAGAACCCCCATTTCTCTTAAAAACGAATGGTCTGGATGATAACCGGTCATCGCAAAGACAAATTGCGCAGGCACCCTTTCTACCTTTTCTCCTACTTGATAGACAACTTCATTATCTGTAATTTCTACGACCTCTGCGTTAAACACCATGTTTATTTTTTCATGACGAACAAGCGACTCAAATTCTGGTAGGATCCAAGGCTTAACACTAGTAGAATATTCACTACCACGGTACAAATTCGTCACTCGAGCCCCTGCCTTTTCTAGCTCTAATGCTGCATCTACAGCAGAATTCTTACCTCCAATCACAACAACATCCATATCAAAATAAGGATGAGCTTCCTTGAAATAATGGAGGACGTGGCTTTGGTCTTCCCCTGGTATGTTCATCATATTTGGAGAATCATAGTAGCCTGTAGCAATAATTACATGATCAGCTATGTATTCTTCCTTTGACGTTTTTATGTAAAAATGACCTTCTTTTTGCTTTTGAACATTTTCAACGTGTTCATATGCTCTTACGCGTATATTTTTCCTTTTAACCACTTCTCTGTAATAGACAAGCGCTTGGTTTCTTCTAGGTTTTCGTTCTTCAATGACAAATGGCACACCACCTATCTCCAACTTTTCACTCGTACTAAAAAACGTTTGGTGTGTTGGATACCGATGAATGGCACTAACGACATTATCCTTCTCAATAACAATTGGACTGAATCCTTGTTCCATACAAGCAATAGCTGCTGCAAGCCCACAAGGTCCACCACCTACTATAACGATCTCTTCCCTTATCATATGTTTCACCTTCTCTTCATAAATCAAATAGGGAAACTCACAAAATGCCCAAACTATTAATATGTAGGCACATTTGATCTTTCTGAGTCTCCCTTTTTATCCTTTATTTAATTACACCCATCCACGGAACCTTGATGCTTCAGCCATCTTACGTACTCCGATCATGTAAGCGGCAAGACGCATATCTACTTTCCGAACTCTAGCTAAATTATATATATTCTCAAAAGAACCAACCATAACGGCTTC
The DNA here is from genome assembly GCF_036663575.1 of Halalkalibacter flavus. Taxonomy (NCBI): domain Bacteria; kingdom Bacillati; phylum Bacillota; class Bacilli; order Caryophanales; family Bacillaceae; genus Halalkalibacter; species Halalkalibacter flavus. The sequence goes on along the minus strand of NZ_JAWRVK010000006.1, from coordinate 11,255 downwards.
TAACTTTCCTTCTACTTCATCTTCTGTCCAATAGTATCCTTGATTGTTTTGAACCCATTCAAAATACGAAACTGTTACTCCACCGGCGCTTGCAAGAACATCTGGCACGAGTAGAACATCACGCTCGGTTAAAATACGTGTTGCTTCCATTGTTGTCGGTCCATTGGCAGCTTCTACGACAATCGATGCTTTAATTCGGTCCGCATTTGCTTCCGTAATTTGATTTTCAATTGCCGCCGGCACTAATATATCACAATCCAATTCAAGCAATTCTTGATTGGAGATCGTATCTCTAAAAAGCTTTGTAACCGTACCAAAACTATCACGACGATCTAATAGGTAATCAATATCTAAGCCATCGGGATCATATAGGCCACCATAAGCATCAGAGATCCCAACAACTAATGCACCTGCATCATGCATAAATTTCGCTAAGAAACTCCCCGCATTTCCGAAACCTTGTATAACAACGCGAGCTCCATCTAAATCAATTCCTTTTTTCTTAGCCGCTTCACGAATGCAAATTGTCACTCCTTTAGCCGTTGCCGATTCCCTGCCGTGGGACCCCCCAAGAACAAGTGGCTTCCCTGTTATAAAACCAGGAGAGTCAAATTCACGAATGCGACTATATTCATCAAGCATCCAAGCCATAATTTGAGAATTTGTAAAAACATCAGGTGCGGGAATATCCTTCGTAGGACCTACGATTTGACTAATTGCACGAACATATCCACGACTGATACGCTCAAGTTCACGGAAAGACATTTCTCGTGGGTCACAAATAATTCCTCCCTTCCCACCACCATAAGGAAGATCGACGATGCCGGCTTTTAGACTCATCCAAATAGAAAGAGCTTTCACCTCTTTTTCTGTTACACTCGGGTGAAATCTGACACCACCTTTTGTTGGACCAACCGAATCATTATGCTGTGCTCTGTACCCAGTGAAAATATTAGTTGAACCGTCATCCATTTTAACAGGAATTCGAACGGTTAACATACGAATCGGTTCTTTCATCAATTCATACATTTCATCTGGATAACCAAGCTTGTCCAACGCCTTTTTAATGACACTTTGTGTCGCTGCAAGCACGTCTAATTGTTCTGCTTGCTGTTTATTTTCTGCCATTCCTTTTTCACCTCAATAATGGAATTAAAGCTTTTTATCACTTCTTACTATAATGAAACAGCCCTAACTTTTCCAGCTAAAATATAACTTTTCTTTAAAGAATTCCAAAAAAAACTTGCCATTATTTCCTATTCACAAAAAAAGAACTGACAACGAAATTATCAGTTCTTATTTATTAATAAATGTTCCGTAAAGCTCTCGAATAGAATCGTATTTAATGAGTCGTTTTCCATATTCCTCAACGACATAAGAAGAAACGGTTGATGGGTTTCCGAACTCAGCAAGCAACGCAACAAATGTTTCCTCATCGACAAAATCGACATCAAACTCTTCAAATTTGATGAAATATTGGTCCTTATATGAATAAAGTGATCCACCCTGTATTCCGAAAGGGAAAAGCCTAGAAGATAGAGCAATCACATCCTCAATATCAGCAAATTCATAGAAGATATCTTCCGTTTCATCAAGGGTTACTTGCATTTCAATATATCCTTCTTCAAATCCTTCTTCATCAAAATCTTCATCTGATGTACTTTTCGAAACGATAATGACCATTCCTTGCGCAGGCATTGCGTAGACTTCTACGGCAATAGGTCCATCTACTTTAAAACCAAGTTCATCATCTGCCTCTAGAATCATATCACGAAATAAATCATGAACTTTCGGCAAGTCTTGCCATAAGTCTTCTTTCGTTAATCCTCTTTCACGCATATCATCAAAGGTTAGGAATGCTTTGAATTTGTTTGTATTTAAACGCTCAAGACGCATTTGAAACCCTCCTTTTTACGAACACCTATTCCCACTGCTCGTTCCGTCAAAATCGTCTTACTACACAATATGAGAAAACAGAAAAGAAGGTTCGATACACATGACCATTATTTACGATTTTACAAGTTATTTTTCAACCAAATTTCCCAATCCTCTCGTGTATTCCCTAAAATATTATTTTGATATGTAGACTTTTGTTCAACTCCAATACTGTCAAAGGCAGAACCACCTGCTCCGATAATTAAATGAGAGAAACGTGTTTGCAACTCATCAATAACTTTTAATGTGGAATCAAGGTTTTGCTCCATTGTACACGATGTAAAAAATAATTCGGCTTCTACCTCACGAATAACTACTTCAAGATCTGATTCTGGAATCCCTGCACCTAGATATACTACTTCAAAACCTTTACGTCTTAAAAATAACGTAAAAATTAGTAGCCCTAACTCGTGGGTCTCATTGGGCCCACATACACACACGACGTTTGGTTTAAACGCATCTATTGGCATCCCATGAAAGACCATGCCAATTCTTGTACGTAAATAGGAAGTTACAAAATGTTCATGCGCTACAGTAATTTCATTGTTTTCCCACTTACTCCCTACTTTAACAAGTAATGCACCAAGTATATCAATTGTTACTTTATCGATACTAAACAAACTAAATGCTTGATTCAACAGTTGATTCGCCTTGTTCTCCTGAAAAGATAATAGGGCTCCTAAAATATCATCAGCAAGCCGAATAGAGTAATCATTCTCGTACATCGATTCAGTAGGCTCCACCGTAACATAACTTTTTTCAAAAAGATCAACAGCTTGTCCAATTGTAAAACCTTTATTGACCTTGTCAATTAGCCATTTTAAAATAGCGACATGTTCATCTGAATAGAGTCTATGCCCCGCTGTATTTCGAACAGGCTCAATTATGTGATAGCGCCGTTCCCACGCTCGTAACGTTCCCGCTTGGATTCCAAGCATTTTTGAGATCGCCTTGATGTTATACTTCCCTTCTTTTGAAGCCATATTCTTTCCTCCTAGATCCACAAACACTTTCCATAGTTGAATGAACACAACATCGAACTAATTATCCATTTAGTATAGCGAAAACATACTTTCGTGTAAAACAAAAGGAGGATGCACTTAGGAAATTACTCCCAATTTGTACATCCTTATAATTATATTATTTAAAAGTTTCAGCTAACTTCTTCTCTCGTTAACGTAATCAAATGAGTTTCACAAGGTGCACCTAGTCTTAACGGTAGACCTGTGGTCCCATAACCATTACTAATTAGCTGTTTGTAAGAATCAGTTTTAATCCATTGGCCCTTTTTAGCTATCCCCCACCCAAATAACCTAATCTGACCACCATGGGTATGGCCACTTAATATTAATGAAAACGGATGATTCGGCTTAAGAATCTCTGTCACTTCAGGAAAATGACAAACCAAGATTGAAAATGGCTCCCTTGGAATAAAGTAGTGCTCTAATGGTATATCATGTTCAACATCATTGACACTAGCAATAATTAGTTTATCATCACCCTTTTGAATAAACTCCATACCATTACTTAACTCGATAATACCATGTTTCTTAAACATCCTGCGTAAATTATGAACACCGACTTCTTCATCATTATTTCCCCAAATAAATAAACACGGTGCAATCTTTGATAAATGTTTTAAATTCGTTTCTATTCGTGCTAACGGGACTCTTTTTTCACACAAGTCCCCACCAATAATAATGATATCGGTTTCTTTAGCTATTTTTTGCAGAAGAGATTGTGAAATGACTCTTCTATGTATATCACTAATAAAAAAGAGCCGATAACCATCGAATGCCTTTGGAAGCGAACTAAAAGTGATAGTTTGCTTTCTGATTCGATTTCTCTTTGCTTCAAATGCCATATAAAATAATAGGATCAGTAATGCTACTACAACTAAAAATAATGTGATTCCTCTCATTTCCAAGAACGAAACACCTTCATTTCTCCTTTTCATTATCTAATTAATCCAACATCCATAATACCATACCACAAAGCCAAGCCTAAGACGATAAAGGCTGCAATGCCATTATAAAAGAATAAATGAATCCAAGTTAGAAAGGCAGCAACTACAAAGAACATTCGGGGAATGTGGAAAGGAACGGAATAACTTGTCTTCCATATGATGATGACATCCCTGACAAATAATGAATATGCAAGAAAACCTACTATAAACAGAAACACAGCAAATAATAATTTTAATGGAGAAAATAACACTTCTCCTAGAAATGATGACAGCGACCAAACAGGCACTCTTGGGAACAAACTTAATGCTACCAACACTCCACCATATGCCGCAATAAGCAACAAAAATCTCTTATAAATCCATATTGCAAGCATAAAGCCACCTCCTTTTACATTATATGCAAAACATTTCTAAAGAGACGACTTGTTTGACGATTATCCCCTATATAGTAGACGATTTCAAAAAAATAAGGAGTATCTCAAAAGGTCTGCTTTTGACCTTTTAAGACACTCCCGAAGCAATGAGCGAAGTCGCTATATTTATTAGAAGTCTTGAGACGAGTGGATTACACACTTGACTGCATGTAGTGAACAGAGCCATTGTATCTCTGTTCAGTACTTTTGAGACACCCTTTTACATGTTTTAATGTTTAGGAAGGTAGTTCTTCTTTTCCTTTTACTTGTACAGTACGACTTAAAAAGTCAAGTGCTACTTTCCCTAAACATTTAGCTGCAATAAGCATCGCTTTCTCATCAAAATCAAATTTCGGGTGATGATGAGGATAAATAATTCCGTTTTCTTCATTTCCTGCTCCTGTAAAAAAGAACGTGCCTGGTACATGTTGAAGATAATATGCAAAATCCTCTCCACCCATAACAGGGTCCATTTCATGAACAACAAAGTCTTGTTCTATTTGGTTTGCTACATGAACAAAATGATTTGTCTCTTGTTCATCATTAACGACGGCAGGATACCCTTTTTTATAGTCTAACGTATAATCCGCCCCCATCGCCTGACAAATTCCTTTCGTTATTTGTTCGATACGTTCAATAATAAGTTCTTGTACCGTTTCATCAAATGTTCGAACTGTACCAACAATTGTCGCTGAATCAGCAATCACATTGAACGCTCCACCTGCATGAAACGATCCGATGCTAACAACGGCTGATTTTAAAGGATTAATATTTCTACTTACGATGTGCTGTAATTGACTAACAATGCTAGCGGCTACAGCAATTGAATCAACCGTCTCATGAGGGCTAGCTCCATGACCTCCTCGACCACGGATAACAAGATCAAATCGATCTGCAGCAGCCATGATAGGCCCTTGACGATATCCAATTTGGCCAAGCGGCATCGTTGACCAAAGGTGTGTACCAAATATCGCATCCACACCATTCAAACAACCATCCTTAATCATTTCAATTGCTCCACCCGGGGCAAGTTCCTCTGCGAATTGATGAATTAAAACAATCGTGCCTTCTATTTGTTCATGCTGTTCCATTAATACTTTTGCAAGCACAAGTAAAGTAGCGGTATGACCATCGTGTCCACATGCATGCATGACACCTGGGCGTTTCGATGCAAATGGTAATCCTGTTTCCTCATGGATCGGCAATGCATCAAAATCTGCTCGTAACGCAACGGTTTTTCCTGGCTTTCCTCCATGTATGTAGCCTAATACCCCTCGACCACCAACGTTTCTTTTCACAACCACACCTAAACGTTCAAGGTAATCGGCAATCATTTCAGGTGTTTTCTCCTCTTGAAACGATAATTCAGGTTCTGCGTGCAGCATTCGTCGTAAATCAACCATTTCTGGGTATAATTCTTCTAATCTAGTTAACAACTTATCTATCAACGAACACCCCTCCTTATCATTCTATTGTACTCTTCGCACCCTGAAAAGAAAACCAGAATGTTGGCACTTTCCCCAAATTACTATATGAAAATATAAAAATGGTTACCCTAAAAGGTCTGTTTTTGACATTTTGGGGTAACCCCATAAAAAAAGAGAGACTCATTGTCTCTCCTTCTTGACCAACTTATTCAGAATGCTCGGATACTTTCATCATATAAATTGCCATTGCAACAGCCGAAGCCATAGCCAAAAGACCAATGCTAAGAATTGCAACAAGTTGTACTGCTGTCATTTTTCGCTTCACTCCCCTGCTTAAGTAACTCATTTTCTTTTTTCGCATTTACACTATATAAATAGTAGCATAAATAAGAAAACCTTTAGAAATAACTTTGTGACAAATTGAAGAAATTTCCGTTTTGTCACAAAATAAGGTTGACAACTCACTAAGGGAGTATTAGTGTCCATTCAACGTTTGAATTAATTGTTAGAAAAACCAACAAATAAATTGAAAATTTAGTAAACTTATTCTATACTAAAGGTAAGAGTAAAAAGGAAACGCTTTCATCGTGTGATAAAATTTCTCTCACCAAGGAGTGATAGGCTTGATATTAACAAAACTAACAAATAAATCGCTCGTAACAAACCAAGACCTTGAATTAAATCACCGTTTAGGGCTTCCTGTTGAAGTTTTCTGCTCTAAACAAGGAAAAACGCTAGCTTTTGGCCCTATAAAAGGATTCGATGACCAAAAAATTCTCATACGTGATCATGATTTTTGTCGTTCTACCTACCTTTTTTTTGGTAAGCCTGCTTTAAAAAAATCAAAAGTGTGAATGCTCTTGATTTATAAGGAGAAAGGGGCTGTCTAAAATAGCCACAAACATTATTTCAATGACTTCCACTCATTATTTAGGGGTTATCCGAAAAAGGTCCAAATTTACCTTTTTCGGATAACCCCTTCTTATTTATGATAAAGATTGATATTATGTTCTTTTTTTATATAGGAATAAAGCGCTTCTCGCGATTTCCAATCTGAATCCTTTTCCCAAAGTTCCGAACTTCGATCAATAATTTCTTCACGTAATTCATCAAATTCTTTTTCTGCCTTTTTTGCCTTTTTTACAAATAAACGCAATTGAATGAAACCAACTGAAAGAAGAAGCATTAATAATAATATAAGAGGATGACCTACCATTGCGCTTAATATATTTGTATTCAACGACATCTGTTGTCTACTCAATGATGCAGACCCGAACAAAAGGAATAATGCTGCACACCCCATAGCAAATATAGACCAATACATTTTCGCTTTCTCAAACTTCTCAAGCTTTTCTTTCCTCGCAACAAGCTCTTCTAACATCACTTTAACAATTTCTGGCCCATAGTATTTTCTAACATTCCATTCTTTAAATAGCTTCATTCATCCCCACCTCCCCTATACCATTAGTATGAAAGATGGACATGTTTTAGAATAAAAAGAACGCACGAAAGAAGCGATAAATTCTTTTCCTCTATAAGAGCCAGTAAGGAGAAGTGACTGCTGCAATGATTAGCATAAAAAACAAAACTAATAACACCCTGATAAGAGGAAACGAAAGTGTTGTTGTTTTTTTCTTTTTTCTAGACCTTTTTCGATGTATTTCACTTCTTGATGGAAGCGGCTCCTCCCTTTCGGACTTCAGTTGAAACGATTCCTTTTGTTCACGTAATGGATCTGCATGATCATGCTCTTTCCAATTTTCAGCCATTTCCCTCACTCCCCTTCTTTACACGGTATTGGTATCGTATAAATAACCCTAATAAAAAATCAATCAAAAAATGCGCAAAGATCGTTACCATTATATTACCTGTCCAATAAAACAACGCTCCTAATAAAAAGCTTACTAACCAAACATTTAAAAAAAGGACTGGTTTATACAAATAACGAAAATGTATTAAAGCAAAAAGGGTACTAGCAATAACTAAACCAAAAGCTGATTGCAAAACAGCTCGGAATAATAACTCTTCAGCTACTGCTATAACGAGACAAAGAATTGTTAATTCTAGGAGAGATAAATGCCGAAAAACTCGTTCATTAATTCCACCATCATCAAGCCATGATTTAGGTAACAAACGTTCAAGAATAATATCTAGTAAAACGATGAAAACGGCAACTGCCCCGCCTACTCCTATAATAAGCCCAATATTGACTTGAAACAAGCCAATAAACTCGTGCCAGTTATCAAATACAAACCAACCTAAAATCCCAGCTAGAATAAGCAAAATCACTTGTGTGGCATAAACATTTAACTTGAGTTCCCGATCAGTTAATTCAGCTACAACATCACTTTGTTTTTTCATTCACCTTTACACTACTCCCAAATAAATCGCCTAATAACACTCTCCACGATTCAATTTTTTCTACCTTATCTTCCTTTTCATTTTTAAACATTGGTAAGGTTGCCCCGCAATTATCACAGCAATTCTTTGGCCTGCTCTCTAGTTGTTCTGAGAAATAAAACAGAAGTTTCTCTCTTCGACAGGCGGTCGTACGTATCCACCTTAAAAAAGTTTCAAGCCTCTTTCTTTTACTCTTCAACCTCTCTTCTTCATGTTCACGTATGCGAGAACGGACGGAATCAACAGAAAAAGGTCGTACTTGGTCACCTTGTATGATTCCTCTAGTCTCTAATTGATATCGAACAATACGCCAAACGATTTCATTTCCATTAAGCCTCTCCAATATCATTCTCTCTTGTTCCTTTGTCCATGTACGTACATTTTTCACGTGGTTTAGCATCTCATTTAGCTGATCATCCGTCGCTCTCTCTCCCTCAAGTAAAAGCGTATTTAAGCCACGATCTTCTTCACAAAAGAGTAAAATCGCTACACTTGGCTTTCCATCCCTAGCTGCCCGACCAATTTCTTGAACGTATGATTCCATATCAACAGGATAATGAAAGTGTAGAACGTAGCGAATATCTTTTTTATTTATTCCCATACCGAATGCACTAGTGCAGCAAATGACATCAAGCTGGCCATTCATAAATTGCTGTTGAATTAAAAGTCTATCTTCCGTTGACAATCCACCATGATAATGAGCAACCCTCCCGAACCCTTTGCGTTTTAATGTTGCTGCTACATTTTCTGCCCACATTCTGCTAGAAAAGTAAATCATTCCTGGTCCTTGCAAATATTCCACAAGTTGCTCAACCCGTTTCATTTTTTGTTGATTTGTTTCACATGTTTCAACCTGGTACGTGATAGATGGACGGTCGACAGAATTAATTAAATAGCGAGGATCGTTCATCTGAAGTCTAACACTAATATCTTGTTGAACCTCTTTTGTTGCTGTCGCCGTAATTGCAAGACATGGAGGATTTCCAAGAGCTTTTTTCACTTGACCTAAGCGTAAATAATCAGGCCGAAAATCATGCCCCCATTGAGAAATACAATGGGCCTCATCAACAACAAAAAATGAAATATGAATTTTCGATAATTGGTTTTGAACGTATGGAATTTGAAGCATTTCTGGAGATACATAGATCATCTTGTACATATGTAATGTAGAAAACACATTATGTCGTTCTTCTTTTGACAAAAAGCTATTTATGGCAGCTACAGATTTAATTCCATTACTGCGCAGTTGTTGTACTTGATCTTCCATAAGTGATAATAATGGGGAAACAATTAATGTAACTCCTGATGAAAGCAAGGATGGAAGCTGGTAACAAATTGATTTACCAGTTCCTGTTGGGAGCATTGCAACAATATCCTTTCCAGAAAGTAACGCTTCAATTACTTCCTTTTGTCCAGTTCGAAAGCTTGTATACCCAAAATAATGTCGTAATGATTTCTCAAGATCCATGCTTCACCTTCTTCCTAACTAACGCTAATCGAATAACAAAATAATCTACTTCAAATGGGATGCTTTCTTTTAGATCACGCAAGCGAGTTGTTTGGAGATTTCTTGATACTTTCACAATCGATTCCTCCACTTCCATAGGAACGTATGGTCGGATCGAAAAACTAGGGTTTTGAATGGCAATCTCGACAATGTGATCTTCAATCGTATTTCGTTTTAACTTTCGTATATGACTTATTTCCTCAATTGTTTTTCCTTCCTCTAGCAGATCATACGTCTCTCTTGCCGATTCAGTTAACACAAACGAGCTTTTTAACCCTTGAATGAATAGAGGTAAATGTACAAAGTGTTCATCACGTTCAACCTTGCTAATCAAACGATGCAACGTAGATAAGTGGATTATATTAATTTTTTCAATACTTAGTTTCAACTGGTCTGCTATTTGCTGTTTCGTCATGCCAACTTTTTGCCTCCCGCTAAGCTGTAAAACCATAACCAAAGCTTGTACTTCGGAACAATCTTCAAGAAATCTCTCTAGGTCAATATGTAACTGACGAGCTAATTCTTCTCTTTCCCGTTGCTCTTTTGGAAGGTGACTTTTCACCCAATCTTGAACTTCAATTTGATGAGTAACTGGAAAGAAACGGTGGTGACCAATTGTAACATTTGTAATTACTTGAACATATAATGATAATCGTAACCATACTTGCTCAGAAAAACGGTGATAGTCCCAACCTTGTAAATCGTTAATATAAGGATGTTCTGTTTGAAATTTATGTATTTTCTTATGACCTGCTTCGGTTAAACAAACTCGATCACTTTCGACCTTTACGACATAACCATTGTAAATGAGACTGGAAATATCACTTTCAATCTTTTCACGAGTTAACGTCGGAAACAATCCAAAATAAGTTAGCACATCAAAAAAAGCTCCATCTTGAATAGTTTGTGCTGATTTTTTTCCCTTAAGTAAATGAAAAATACCATAGATCGATCTCTCAGATCCAATAGCTTGAATGGTAGAGGCAATGATCGCCTGCCTGATTGTCTCCAAACGTGTTCACCACCTTAAATAACTATATTTTTATTGTAACAAATTCCAGTGAACAAAGTGGCTGAAAAGTACACAATGAGTAAATAAATAAGACGAACACGTTTAAATTTCTCTCTATATGAAACAAATTGGTTGAAAAGTTTGGCAATCCGTTTTACAATAGGTCAGTAGAAATCATATGGTTTTGTCAAACTAGTAATAAATGGAACAGGATGTTAAATGGAGGGTTTTGAATATGGCAAAGTACACAATCGTTGATAAAGATACCTGTATTGCATGCGGAGCTTGTGGCGCAGCAGCACCAGATATTTATGATTATGATGATGAAGGAATTGCATTTGTAATTCTTGACGATAACCAAGGAACAGCAGTAATTCCTGAAGAGTTAGAAGAAGATATGATTGACGCACAAGAAGGTTGTCCAACTGATTCCATCAAAGTAGCAGATGAATCGTTTGATGGGGATGCGCTTAAGTTTGAATAAGCAACGAAAGATAGCTCAAAATTGAGCTATCTTTTCAGGCTGTTGAGAAAGTCTTATCAATAGCCTTTTTTTGTAGCTATTAATCCGATTATTCAGGTGAATATAGTATAA